>JAPLLF010000195.1 GCA_026387715.1 Pseudomonadota bacterium | reverse complement strand
GCTGACCTTGCGGATCATGCCGCGAATCGCGAGCGTGTCCTGCAGGATGACAACCTTGCGCGGCCCGGTGAGACCGAGGCCGGCGAGCGTCGCGTTCTGCGTGTCCGAGCGACCGATGCCGCTCTTGACTTGAGTGATCTTGAGTTTGATCGCCATGGTCTTTTCCTGTTTACGGCCGAACGCGCGGCGGCATGCGGAAGTCGTTGACGTTCTTGCCGCGGAGCTTGGCCACGGACTCGGCCGAGCGGAGCGACTTGAGCGCGACGACCGTCGCGTGGATCACGTTGTGCGGGTTCGACGTGCCGAGCGACTTGGTGAGGATGTCGGTGATGCCGGCAACCTCGAGGACGGGACGGACGCCGCCACCGGCGATGACACCAGTACCGGGGGAAGCCGGACGGAGCAACACCTGCGCGGCGCCGAAGACGCCTTCGACGTCGTGCGGGATCGTGCCCTTCACGAGCGGCACCTTGAAGAGATTCCGCTTGGCGCGGTCCGTGCCCTTGCGAATCGCTTCGGGAACTTCGTTCGCCTTGCCGAGACCGGCACCGACGTGACCGTGCTGGTCGCCGACGACAACGAGCGCCGAGAACGAGAACCGACGACCGCCCTTGACGACCTTCGCCACGCGATTGATGTGGACGACGCGATCGACGAGCTCGCCAACTTCTTCTGGATTGATCAGCATTGGTTCTCGATTCTCAGAACTTGAGACCGGCGTCACGAGCGCCGTCGGCGACTTCCTTGACGCGGCCGTGGTAGATGAAGCCGTTGCGATCGAAGACGACCGCCTCGATCTTGAGGGCGACGAGCTTGTCACCCACCGCCTTGCCGATCGCGCGAGCGCGCTCCTTCTTCGGCTTGCCGGCAACCGAGCCCTTGAGCGAGGGCTCGAGGTCCGACGCCGACGCGAGCACGCGGCCCGTGACGTCGTCGATCGCCTGCACGTAGACGTGCTTCGCCGAGCGGAACACCGACAGGCGCGGACGCTCTGCGGTGCCGCTCATGCGGAGACGGATCGAGACCTTGCGCTTGAGGCGCTTGCGGACCTTCGGAGTCGCAACTTTGATGTGGCCAGCCATAAGTCCTACTTACCTGCCGTCTTGCCAGCTTTACGCTGGATCGTTTCTTCGATGTACTTGATGCCCTTGCCCTTGTACGGCTCGGGCGGACGGAAGGAGCGAACCTTGGACGCCGCGGCGCCGAGCGCCTGGCGATCGATCCCCGAGAGGATCAACATGTTCTTCTCCGTCTTCGCGGTGATGCCTTCCGGCAGCGCGAACTCGATCGGGTGCGAGTAGCCGAGCGAGAGCACGATCTTCGGGCCCTTGATCTCGGCCTTGTAACCGACGCCGTTGATCTCGAGCTGACGCTCGAAACCCTTGGTGACGCCGGTGATCATGTTCGCGACGAGCGCGCGCATGAGTCCGTGCGCCGCACGATCGCGGACGTCGTCACTCTTGCGAGCGAACGTGACGACGTCCTTCTGATCGTCGTCCTTGCCCTGCTTGATATCGACGGACGCATGACGCTTCATCGACAGCGTGCCCTTGGGGCCCTTCGTCGAGATGCTGTCCGCCGTGATGGTCACGGAGACGCCCTTCGGAACTTCGATAGGTTGACGGCCGATGCGAGACATGGACTACCAGACCTCGCAGAGGACTTCACCGCCGACACCCTTGGTCCGGGCTTCACGGTCGGTCATCACGCCCTGCGACGTGGAGAGGATGGCAATGCCGAGGCCGTTCCGCACGCGCGGAACACCCTTGGCGGGGACGTAAGCGCGCTGGCCCGGGCGCGACACGCGGCGCATGCCGGTGATCGCGTTGCCGTTCCGACCGTCGTAGCGAAGGTCGAGCTTGATGAGCCCTTGCTTGTTATCTTCGACGGTTGCAACGCTTTGAAGGAAACCCTCATCGCGCAGGATCTCGGCGAGGCGGAGCTTGATGTTCGAGCGCGGACACTCGACAGCTTGCTTGCGTGCGCGGATCCCGTTGCGAATACGGGTGAGGAAATCGGAGATCGGATCGGTCATCGACATGGTCTACGTGTTCCTCACCAGCTCGACTTGATAACGCCCGGGATGTCGCCGCGCAGCGCGAGCTCGCGGAAGCAGCAACGACACATCTCGAACTTACGGATATAGGCGCGCGGACGACCGCAACGCTTGCAGCGGCTCTTGATACGAACCTTGAACTTGTGCTTCTTCGGAAGCCGATCGACCAGCTTGCTCACTTGGCTTCTCCTGCGGGGGCGGCCGTCGTCGTCGGCGTCGGCTGACGGAACGGCATGCCCAGATGCGTGAGGAGCGCGCGGCCCTCGGCATCGGTCGTGGCGGTAGTCACGATGCTGATGTTGAGACCCTTGATGGAGTCGATTTTGTCGTACTCGATCTCGGGGAAGATGATCTGCTCGCGGACACCCATGGTGAAGTTGCCGCGACCGTCGAAGCCACGCGACGACACGCCGCGGAAATCGCGGACGCGCGGCAGGGCGACGTTGAGCAGACGGTCGAGGAACTCCCACATGCGCTCGCGGCGCAGGGTGACCATGACGCCGATCTTCTGGCCCTTGCGGAGCTTGAAGACGGCGATGTCCTTCTTGGCGCGCGACACGACGGGAGACTGACCAGTGATGGTCTTCATCTCCTCGATGCCGAACTCGATCATCTTGGGCTCGTCCTTGGCTTTGCCGAGGCCCATGTTGACCGAGACCTTCACGATGCGCGGGACCTGCATGACAGTGGAGTATCCGAACTCCTTCATCATGGTCTCGCGGATCGTGGTGTCGTAGACGCCCTTGAGACGCGGGGCCTTCTCGCGCTTGTACTTCGGCGCGGGACCGGTCTGCTCGGGAGCCTTCGGCTGCTTCTTGTCGCCCGCCTTGGCCTTGGCCTTCTCGGCGCGCTCTTTTTTCTTTGCCGCAGCGGCCTCGTCGACCGCGGGCTTTTCAGTTTCGTCAGCCATGACTCTACATTCCTGCCGATGGGAACTTCGTCCCGGACTTCACGCCGACACGGATCTTCTTGTCACCCTCGACGACCATCTTGGTCCGCGTGGCGCGGCCGAGCTTCTCGTCGAACAGCGCGACGTTGGAGATGTGGATCGTGCCTTCCTTGTCGACGATGCCACCCTGGGGGTGGACCTGCGTCGCCTTGGTGTGGCGCTTCACCATCGCGACCTTCTCGACGACGACGCGCTGGCCAACGATCTTGAGCACCTTGCCGCGCTTCCCCTTGTGGGAGCCGGAGATGACGATGACTTGGTCACCTTTACGAACGGGCATGACTAGAGGACCTCGGGCGCGAGGGAGATGATCTTCATGAAGCGCTTCGCGCGGAGCTCGCGAGCGACCGGGCCGAAGATGCGGGTACCGATCGGCTCGTTCTCTTTGTTCACGAGCACGGCGCTGTTGCCGTCGAAGCGAATCGACGAACCGTCCGCGCGGGTGACTTCGCGCTTGGTGCGCACGATGACGGCACGGGCGACTTCACCCTTCTTCACCTTGGCGCCCGGAATCGCTTCGCGGACGGACACGATGATGACGTCGCCGATCGTGGCGTAGCGGCGACGCGTGCCGCCGAGCACCTTGATGCAGAACACCTTCTTGGCGCCGCTGTTGTCAGCGACGTCGAGGACTGAGGTTGTCTGGATCATGACTTCTTCACTCCCTTGTCGGACTCGGCCTTCTCACCGACCTGCTCGACCGCACGGGTGATCAGGCGAAGGAGGCGCCAGCGCTTCGTGCGCGACAACGGACGCGACTCCTGGATCTCGACGAGATCGCCGACCTTACAGGTGTTGTGCTCGTCATGCGCCTTGTAGCGCTGCCGGTTGGTCAAGAACTTGTGGAATCGGCGGTCGCGCACGCGGCGGACGACGGTCACGACCACGGTCTTGTCCATGGTGGACGACGTGACCGTGCCGATGATCGTTCGGCGCGTGCCGCGGTTATCAGCCGTGTTGGTGGTTGCTTCGCTCATGACTACGCCTTCTTCTTCGCTTTCGACTTCTTCTCGGTCGCTTCAGGAGCGGCTTCGATCGTTTCGGTCTTTGCGGCCTGCGCCGGGGCACCCTGCTTCTCGAGGCCGTTCTTGCGGTTGCTCAGGACGGTCATGATCTGGGCGATCTCGCGACGCTTGGTCGTGAGGAGCGCAGACGACGTCACCTGGTTGGTGTGCATCCCGAGGTGGAGGCGGAACAGCTCGTCGCGCGTACGCGCGAGGTTCTGCCGGAGCTCGTCATCGGGGAGGTCGCGGCTAGCCGCAAGAGTGGCGGTGGACTTGCTCATAGAAGAATGGTCTCGCGCGCGACGAGCTGCGTCTTGAGGGGGAGCTTGTGATGGGCACGGTGGAAGGCTTCCTTCGCGATCTCGAGCGAAACGCCCTCGACCTCGAAGATCACGCGACCAGGACGCACGACGGCGACCCAACCCTCGACACCGCCTTTGCCGGTACCCATGCGAGTCTCGGCAGGCTTCTTCGTGTAGGGATGGTCGGGGAACACGCGGATGTAGACCTTGCCCAGTTTCTTCACCGAGCGCGAGATCGCGACACGAGCCGCCTCGATCTGACGTGCCGTCAGCCAGCCCGGGGTCACGATCTGGAGGCCATAGTCGCCGAACGACACGCGATCGCCACCCTTGGCGCGACCGGCCGTGTGGCCCTTGTGCGATTTGCGAAACTTACTTCGCTTGGGAGAGAGCATCGACATGACGGATTCCTATTTCCCGCCAGTGGAGGGAGCCGGACGGTTCGCGATGGGCTTGGCCGTGGGGAGCACTTCGCCGTGGAAGACCCACGCCTTGACGCCGATCGAGCCGTACGTCGTCTTGGCGATGGTGAAGCCGTACTCGATGTCGGCGCGGAGGGTGTGAAGGGGCACGCGGCCTTCCTTGTACCACTCCCGGCGGCACATCTCAGCACCGCCGAGACGACCACTCGAGGCAACCTTGATGCCCTTGGCACCGAACTTCATCGCGGTCTGAGTCGCCTTCTTCATGGCGCGACGGAAGGCGATGCGGCGCTCGAGCTGCGTCGCGATGTTCTCGGCGACGAGCTGGGCGTTGGTCTCGGCCTTGCGGACCTCGATGATGTTGAGGAAGACCTCGTTCTCCGTGAGCGCCTGGACTTCCTTCTTGAGGGTCTCGACGCCCGCACCACGCTTGCCGATCACGATGCCGGGGCGCGCGGTGTGGATGTTGATCTTCGCCTTGTTCGCCGCGCGCTCGATCTCGATGAACGAGACGCCCGCGTGGTTGAGCTTCTTCTTGATGAAGTCCTTCAGCTTGAGGTCTTCATGCAGCCACTTGGCGTAGTTCTTCTCCTCGTACCATCGAGACGACCACGTCTTGATGATGCCGAGGCGAAAGCCGATCGGATGTGTTTTCTGACCCATGTGCCTTACGCCTTACCGTCGGAGACGACCACGGTGAGGTGGCTCGTGCGGTGGTTGATGCGGTTGGCGCGGCCCATGGAGCGGGGCATCCAACGCTTGTTGATCCGGCCGCCGTCGACGGCGAGCGTGTGAATGGTCAGCGTGTCGACCGACGCGTCGCCACCCGAGGTATCCTCGGCGTTGGCGGCGGCAGACTTGATCGCCTTGCTGATGATCGCCGCTGCCTTCTTCGGCATGAGGTCGAGAAGCGCGACGGCCTCTTCCACCTTCTTGCCGCGAACGACATTCGCGACCACTCGCATCTTGCGAGGCGACATCGTGATGCCGCGGACGTATGCGCGAGCCTGCATGACTACTTCTTCCTCTCGCCGGTGTGACCGTGGAAGGTACGCGTGTGCGAGAACTCGCCCAGCTTGTGACCGACCATCTGCTCGGTGACGAACACGGGGATGAACTTGCGACCGTTGTGGACGGCGAACGTGATGCCGACCATGACGGGGAGGATCGTCGAGCGACGCGAGTAGGTGGTCACGACGCGCTTGTTCGCGTTCGGTTCCTTCTGCGCTACCGCGATCTTCTTCGTCAGATACTTGTCGACGAAGGGACCTTTTTTAACTGAGCGAGGCATGGCGTTCGTCTCTCCTACTTGGCGCGCGGCAATCGATGTGGACGCGACGCATCTCACCCGACGGGAGGCGAATGGTGGCCCACTGCCCTTCCTTCGCCATCAGGGTGACCTTCGCGCCGGCCGAGCGGCCGAGCTGGGCGCCCGCGCCGACCTTGAGCTCGACGCAGTGAACGTCGGTACCGACCGGGATGTACCGGAGCGGCAGCGCGTTACCCGGCTTGATATCGGCCGAGTTCGCCGAGACGATGGTGTCGCCCACGGTGAGCTTCTGCGGCGCGAGGATGTACGCCTTCTCGCCGTCCTTGTACTGGATCAGGGCGATGCGCGCCGAGCGGTTCGGGTCGTACTCGATCCCGAGGACCTTCGCCTCGACGCCCGTCTTCTGGCGCTTGAAGTCGATCTTGCGGAGGCGCTTCTTGTGGCCGCCGCCGCGAAAGCGCGACGTGATGCGACCGTGGTTGTTGCGTCCGGCAGTCTCGAACTTGCTGATGAGCAAGCTCTTCTCGGGCTCGCTCTTCGTGATCTCGCCGAAGTCCTGGCTCGACATGCCACGACGGCCGGGAGAGGTCGGCTTGTAATGCTTGATCGACATGACTTACCTAGACTCCCTCGAAGAACTCGATGTTGTCGCCGGCCTTGAGGGTCACGAACGCCTTCTTCCACGCCTGGCGACGACCGGTGAAGCGACCGATACGCTTCTCCTTGCCGCGCACGATGAGCGTGCGAACGTCGGTGACCTTGACCTTGAAGAGCGTCTCGATCGCGCTGCGGATCTCGAGCTTGTTCGCATCGCGAGCAACCTCGAACACGACCTGCTGCGCGTAGCTCTCGCCCTCGGCGCGCGCGGTGGCAGCGCCACCCGTCGAGCGAAGGCGTGCGCTCTTCTCCGTGAGGAGAGGACGCTTGATGATTCCCTGTGGTTCGCGCATGACGACTTAGTCCTTCTCCCCGAGAATCGCGGTCTGGATCTGCGCCGCCGCAGCCTTCGTCAGGACGAGCACCTCGTGACGGAGGATGTCGTAGACGTTGAGGCCTTCGGGGGCGAGCCACTGCGAAGACTTCAGGTTCTTCGCGCCGCGGATCAGCGTGTCGTTGGCGACCGCCTTGGTGGTCTCCGTCGCCGGCTTGAGGAAGCCATCGACGATGAGCGCCTTGGTGGTCGGCTGCGGCGCACCGAGCGCGGTGAGCGCGGCGGCGACCGACTTGGTCTTGCCGTCGAGCGCGATGGCGTCGACGATGATGATCTTGTTCTGCGACGCGCGGAGCGAGAGCGCGGCGATCAGCGCCTTGCGCTTCACCTTGCGGGGGATCACGTAGCCGTAGTCGCGCGGCTTCGGACCGAACACCGAGCCGCCGCCGACGAAGTGCGGAGCCTGACGGCTACCCTGGCGCGCTTGGCCAGTGCCCTTCTGCTTCCACACCTTCTTGGCGCTGCCGCGGACTTCGCCGATGCGCTTGGTCGACGCGTTGCCCGACCGGCGCTTGGCCAACTGCCACTTGACCACTTCCCAGAGGATGTGCTCGTGAATCTCGCCACCGAACACGGCGTCGTCGAGCTCGATCGAGCCGACGTTCGTACCGGTGGTGTTTTTGACATCTAGTTTCATAGCGATTCCGATGATTGGAGACAGACCCGATCAGGTCTTGATTTCGACGTCGACGCCGGCCGAGAGGTCGAGCTTCATGAGGGCGTCGAGGGTCTGCTGCGTCGGCTCGAGAATGTCGAGGAGCCGCTTGTGGGTGCGGATCTCGAACTGCTCACGCGACTTCTTGTCGGTGTGCGGCGACCGCAGCACGCAGTACTTGTTGATCTTCGTCGGGAGGGGAATCGGGCCGGCGATCTTGGCGCCGGTGCGCTTCGCGGTCTCGACGATCTCCCCGGCCGACTGGTCGAGGAGCTTGTGGTCATACGCCTTGAGGCGAATGCGGATGCGTGGGGTCGTCATGAGTTTTCTCTTTTGACCTGGTTGCTTACTTCTTCGCCGGGGCGGCGGCCTTGACCGGCGGATCCTCGGCGAGGATCTTGGTCACGACGCCGGCGCCGACGGTCTTGCCGCCTTCGCGAATCGCGAAGCGGAGACCTTCCTCGCACGCGATCGGCGAGACGAGCTGGACGTCGACCTTGATGTTGTCACCCGGCATCACCATC
>JAPLLF010000622.1 GCA_026387715.1 Pseudomonadota bacterium | reverse complement strand
TCGCGGCCGCGACGATCCAGCCGAACGCGCGGGCCTGCGTCTGCACGACGATCGCGACGCCGATCGCGGAGGCGAGCAGCGCGATCCACTGGGCCCACGCCGGCAACGCGACCGGCACGCCCTCGTGCACCAGGGCGATCGCGTTGGCCGCGCGCTCGCCGACCGCGACGCCGACGACCAGCTCGAGGAGCACGATCACCGCCGACATCAGCCGCGCCGTGCCGGAGATCAGGTTCTTCGTGGCGAGCTCCGTCATCGCGACGGTGAGCGTCATGCCCGGCAGCAACACGATGAGCGACGCGATCGTGACGAGCGACGGTGAGATCGCCGGCCACACCGACGACACCGCGCCCGCGACGAACGCCGCGAACGCCGCGCCGATCAGCTCGAACACGCGCGCCTGATCGGTCGACCGCCGCGCGACCTGCGCCAGGAGGCCGAGCGCCACGCCGATCGCCGCCGCGAGCACGACGTCGGGCAACGAGCCGCCGAAGAACACCGCCAGCGACCCGGAGGTCACGCCGTGCACCGGGACCACGAGCGCGCGGCGATACCTCGACGGCGCGGCCTGGATCGCGTCGATCTGGACGAGCCCCTCCGCGGGCGTGAGCTCCCTGGCCGCGACGGCGTCCGCGAGGGCGTCGATCTGAGCCAGCTTCGCCATGTTGTTCTCGCCCCCCTCCACCCGCATCATCCGCGTGCGCAGCTCGGTCGGCTCGCCGAAGCTCATGATGATCGCGGTCGGGGTCGAGAACGTCTCGGCGACGAGCCCCAGCCGCGCGCAGGCCACGCGCATCGCCTCCTCCAGCCGATGGGCCGGCGTCCCGTAGCGGTGGAGCGCGCGCGCGAGGGCGAGGACGAACGCGATCTCGTCGCCGGCGCCCACCATGCCACCACCAGGGTCGGGGTTCACGACGCCTGTACTACCCCGAAAATGCCGAACGCCTGGGCGGCAACCCAGGCGTTCGGACCAAGCAAGACTAGGTTCGCTAAAGAACTGAATCGTTCAGGGATTATAAGGAATTAGCTGAACGTCTTCGGTGTTCCTCGAACGCGGCAACGTCCGAGTGACCGAGGCTAAAGCAAGGGATGGGCCAGAGGTCTTACCCTGCTCGCAATGTGTTGTATTCACAAGATTTACATGGTACCGAGGCTGTCAGATCAAAGCTCGCACAAGCCGCGATGACGACATCGATGTCGCGTCGGTCCGGAGCGGGCGCAACGAATTGCAGAGCGGTTCAAGCATGCAGAATAGTTTGGTGGTCAACGCCGAGGGCCCCGAGATTCGGGTGGGGGTCCTCGAGGATGGTGCGCTGGCGGAGTTCTTCGTCGAGCGTAAACGCGACCGCGGCATGGTCGGCAACATCTACCGAGCGAGGGTGGAGCGCGTGCTCCCGGGCATGCAGGCCGCCTTCGTCGATCTCGGTCCCAAGGTCGAGCGCGACGCGTTCCTCTACGTGGCCGACGTCCTCGGGTCCGGCGACGAGCGCAAGCTCTTCGAGGACGCCGACATGGACGGGAGTGACGGCGGGGACGAGGCGCCCGAGGGCGCGGCGTCCCGCATCGCGATGTCGCGCAAGCAGCTCGCGAACCGCAAGATCGAGGACCTCGTCCAGCCCAAGCAGCACGTGCTCGTGCAGGTGGTCAAGGATCCGATCGGGCTCAAGGGCGCGCGCGTCACCGGCTACATCTCGCTGCCCGGGCGCTACAGCGTGTTCATGCCGCACGTCGCCCAGGTCGGCGTGTCGCGCCGCATCGGCTCCGACAAGGAGCGCCGCCGGCTCCGCGACGTCGTCAACGAGGTCCGGCCGAAGGGCTCGGGCTTCATCGTGCGCACCGCCGCCGAGGACGCCAGCGACCAGGAGCTCCGCGACGACGTCGACTTCCTCGCCCGGCTGTGGAGCGAGATCGAGCGGCGCGAGCAGGACCTCCACGGCCCGGGCCTCGTCTACGCGGATCTCGATCTGTCGCTTCGCGTGGTGCGCGACCTCATGCGCGAGGACACCAGCGAGGTCGTCATCGACGACGACGAGCAGTTCGAGCGCGTGCGCAAGTTCACCAGCGCGTTCCTGCCGCGGTTCACCGAGCGCATCAAGAAGTACGAGGGTCGCCGGCCGATCTTCGATCACCACCACATCGAGCCCGCGCTCCGCCAGGCGGTCGCGCGCAAGGTGCCGCTCCGCAGCGGCGGCTCGCTCGTGATCGATCAGGGCGAGGCGCTCACCGCGATCGACATCAACACCGGCAGCTTCATCAGCACCGGCTCCGGCGTCCTCGAGGACACCGTCACGGCGAACAACCTCGAGGCCTGCGAGGAGGTCGCGCGCCAGCTCCGGCTGCGCAACATCGGCGGGATCATCGTCGTCGACTTCGTCGACATGGATAAGGAGAACAACCGCCGCAAGGTGTGGGACGCGTTCCAGAAGGCGCTGTCGCGCGATCGCGCGCGCACCAACGTGACGAAGATCAGCGAGCTCGGCCTCGTCGAGATGACGCGCAAGCGCACCCGCGAGTCGCTCGTGCAGCTGCTCACCGAGCCGTGCCCGATCTGCGAGGGCGCGGGCGTCGTGAAGTCGGTGACCACCGTCGCGTACGACATCCTGCGCGAGGTGCGGCGCTCGGGCATGCTCGTCGACAACGAGAAGATCGAGATCGAGGCCTCGCCGCGCGTGGCCGAGGTGCTCAGCGGGATGGAGCGCGACTACCTCGATCACCTCGAGAAGCGGTTCCAGAAGCTCATCACCGTGCTCCCCCAGAAGGGCTGGAAGCCGGATCAGTTCCGCGTCGCCGGCAAGATGTCGACGGAGATCGCGGCGGAGGCGGCCGCGCAGGCCACGCCCGCTCCGGCGCGCCCCCACACGCACGCGCCCAAGCCCGGTGGCGATCGCGGTGGCGATCGCGGTGGCGATCGTGGTGGCGGTGGTGGCGGTGGCGGCGGTGGCAACGGTGGCAGCGGCGGGCCTGGCGGCCGGCGGCGGCGCCGCGGTGGCCGCGGTCGCGACCGCGCCGGCGCGCCGTGATCAGGACGCTGTGAGCGTCGGCGTTCCGACGAAAACGCAAACCTAAACGTAACCGTAAACGGCTGGTCTACGCGTTTCGACTGACGAAGTCAGCGCAAACTGATCGTACAGGAGCTGCCCTGACCGGGCGTCTCCTCGACCGTCACCTCGAGCGCGCGGACGTGCGGCGCCGCGAGGATCGCGGCCAGCCGCTCGCGCAGGACGTGCGCGACGTGCGCGGCGAGCTGCGTTCCTTCGTCCCGTCGGGGAACACGGTCATGTGCGCGCACGCGAACTTGTAGTGCGGCAGCGCGATCGAGATGCGATGCATCAGTCGCGCAGCGCGACGCGCGCCAGTCCGATACAGGCAAGGGCGTTGACGAGGAGCCACACCGCGTTGATCCCGAACGCCGCCGGCACGTAGTGCATCGTCGCCGTCGGGACCACCGCGAAGAACGTCAGGTGGGCCGCGAAGCCGACCGCCACGCCGACGAGCACCGCGCGCAGCCGCTTCACGCCGTAGCCGATCGCGAGCAGCGCGAACGGGATCGCCGCGCTGAAGAACAGCGCGTTGCCGTGGCCCTCGGGGCCGAGCAGCGCGAGGTCCCACGAGGGCATGCCCTGCGTGAGCGCGTGGACGACCGGCAGCGTCGACAGCTCCGGCGCGAGGTACGGCAGGAAGAACAGGCCGGCCGAGCCGACGAGCACGCCGCCGAGGTACTTCGCGCCGAGCGCCACCGAGCGTCGCTTCGCGGAGGCCGCGACCGCGCCGGCCATCAGGAGGCCGAGCACGAACTGGATCCCGCCGCCCTTGCTGCGCGCCGCGAGCACGGCCGCCGGCGCGTCGATGATGCCCGCGCCGTACTTGTCCTGGGAGTAGGTCTGGCCGCTCGGCTTGCGCGCGGTCGACTTGAGGATGCGCTCGACCGCGTCGGGATCGGTGACGCCCTCGCCGACGACCAGCGCCGCGACGCCCGCCGCGTGCGGCGACGCCATCGAGGTGCCCATGAACGCGTAGTAGCTGTCCTTCGTCGGGTTGCCGACCTCGATCGTGTTCTGGAGCACGCCGCCGTCGGGGTTGTTGCGGTTGCCGTGATCGTCGGTGGTGTTGCCACCCGGCGCCGCGAGGTCGATGTCCTTGCCGTAGTTCGAGTAGAACGTGATCGCCTCGTTGGCCTGCGTCGCCGACACCGCGACGGCGCCCGGATACGCGGCCGGATAGCCGACCTTGTTCTTGCTCTCGTTGCCCGCGGCGCAGATCACCGTGACGCCCTTGTCGTGCGCGTACTGGACGGCCTTCTTGAGCACGGCCGAGGGGAACGGCCCGCCGAGCGACATGTTGATGACCTTCGCCTTGTGGTCGGCCGCGTAGCGGATCGCGTCGGCGATGCCGGCGACCGAGCCCGAGCCGCCCTTGGAGAGCACCTTGAGCGGCATGATGCGCACGTTGCGCGCGATACCCGCGACGCCGATGCCGTTGTTGGTGACCTGCGCGATCGTGCCGGTCACGTGGTTGCCGTGCCCGTGATCGTCGCCGGCGTGCTTGTTGTTCGCGACGAAGTTGAACGGGTCGACGAAGGTGGTGCCGGCGAGGTCGGGGAGGATGTGGACCGTGCCGTAGTTCTCGTGCGCCACGCCGGTGTCGAGCACCGCGACGATCACGCCGTTGCCGTCCGCGAGCTTCCACGCCTCGGGCATGCCGATCTGCCGCATGTGCCACTGCTTGGCGTAGAGCGGGTCGTTCGGGAAGCCGGGCTCGGTCGCGGGGCCCGGCAGGACCTCCATCGGCGCCATGTCCATCGGCGACAGCGCCATCACCGAGTCGGGCTCGACGATCTCGACGTCGCCGCGCGTGCGGAGCGACGCGATCAACGCGTCGCGCTTGGCCGGATCGACGTGCGCGCGATACAGCTTGGTCGCCGCGGCGGTGTCGTCGACGAGCACGAGGTCGAGGCCGTAGGCCTGCTCGATCGCGTCGGGGGTACCGTCGTCTACCAGGTCGATGAGGATGTCATCGGGATCCGCGGCGAGCAGCGCCGCGTCGTCGAGCTCGGCGAGCCGCGTCTCCGCGGGCTTGTCCTTGCGATACCACCACCACAGGATCACGACCGCGATGATGATGAGCAGCCAGATGATCCGCCCCAGGGGTGCGGCCTTCGAGCGCTGCTTCGGTTCTTGCTCGTCCATGTCGACGAGTATAGGCGGTCAAATGAGGATGCGCTCGTCCGACGGTGTTTCGTCCTCGCCCATCACGAGCTGGTTGTCGATCTCGCGATCCTCGGCTAAGGCTTCGAGATACCTCTTGATCTCGGGAACCGCGCTGACGATCCGCGCGACGTACTCGCGCGCGAGGAACAGCACCGTCGATGGTCGCGTGGCGGTCACGGTCGCCGTGGTCCCGCCGTTCCTCACCAGCGACATCTCGCCGAACACGTCGCCGGCCTTGAGCGCGCCGAGCGGGACCGTGCTGCCATCGGCGGCGCGCCGCGACACGTCGAGCTCGCCCGTGAGGACGACGAATAGCCCCCGCCCCTCCTCGCCCTCGTTGATCACGATGGTGTGCGGCGCGACGTCGTGGCTGGTGAACCGGCGGAGCAGATCGCGCTGCTGCATGCGGTTGAACGGCTTGAACAGCGGGCTCACCGCCATCAGGTTGCCGAGCAGGCGCTCGCGGGTGAACCCGTGGAGCGCCTCGGCCACGCCGACCAGCTCGTCCGCGAGCGTCGCGAGCGACTGCCGCCCGACCTCGAGGAGATCGACCTCGGTGACGCAGCCGACGCTCGCCGACCGCGGCTGCGCCGACAGCAGCGCCATCTCGCCGAACACGGCGCCCTCGCCGAGCGTCGCGAGGTCCGTCTGCCGGCCGAGCCCGTCGGTGGCGAACACGCGGAGCTGGCCGCTCGCGACGAAGAAGAACGAGTTGCCCGGCTCGCCCTCGCGGATCGCGAGCGCGCCGACCGGCAACCGCCGCAGCACCAGCGTGCCGAGCACGCGCTTGAACGCGGCCTCCGACATCGCCGACAGAGCGGGATCGGGTGCACGCTCTCGGGGAAGTCCGTGTACGCGTCGGTCGCGTGCTCCCCGTTGGCGAGCGCGCGGGCGACCGCATCGGGCGGCGCCGCCAGCCGCACGTCGGGCACCGGCACCGGCAGCGTGTCCGGCGGCTGCCCGACGCGCGCGGCCACCTTGTTGACGAGCTCGGACTCCGAGCCGTAGTTGACGACCAGGGCCGACAGGACGTCGCTCGCGTCGGCGCCGTGGGCTTCGAGCACGCGGGCGCACACGATCGCCGACAGCGGATGCCCCGACTTGAGGCAATACCAGGCGGTCGCGCGATAGACCTTCGCGGCGTCCGCGTTGCCCATCGCGAGCGCGCAGTCGGCGAGCCGGATGCGCGCGTCGAAGTCGAGCGGCGCGGCGGTGATCGCGGCGTCGTAGAGCCGGAGCGCCGGTAGATGCTGGCCTTGCGCGTACAGCGTCGCGGCACTGCGCTTGACGTCTCCGAGACTGACCATGCGCCGATGGTATCGCGGGCCGAGTTTGCAGCGCGCGTGACCCGGTGCCTATACTCCGCGAGTTGTCGCTGGCGAACGGGGAGGCATCGTGAAGAAATGTTCTAGCTGTTCGAAAGATCTGCCCGATGCCGCGCTTCACTGCGTGTTCTGCGGCGCCAAGCAGGTGACCGCCCCACCCGTCGGACAACCCGCGTCGGCACCGCAACCCGGGCTCGCCAAGACGATGATGGGCTACTCCAACCAGGAGATGATCGATCAGCTCCGGGCCGCGGGGAAACCCGTGCCGCCGGCGCTCGCCGCCCAGGAACCCGCCCAGCAACCGGCGCCGCTCCCCGCGCCGCCGCCGGCGCCGCTCCCGCCCGCCGCCTCGCAGGCCAAGACGATGTTCGCGAGCAACCCACCTCCCGGCGTGATGCCCGCGCCCGCGGCGCTCGGCGGCTACCAACCGCCCGCGCCCGCGCCCGCTCCCATGCCGGCGCCAGCCCCGATGCCCTACGCCCCCGCGCCGATGCCCTACACCCCCGCGCCCGTGGCGACGTATGCCCCCCCGGCCTATGCACCCCCGGCCTATGCGTCCCCGGCGTATGGCGCGGTGCCGCCGTACCTCGCGTCGAACACGGCCGCGCAGGCCGGTCGGCCGATCGAACCCTGGAAAGACGGCCTCCGGGCGATGATGTTCATCTGGGGTGGCCTCCTGCTCGTCGCGTTCGCGCTGCCGCTGAGCACGGGACCGTTGCGTTTCTCGTGGGACCTCATCGCGGACGGCCAGGGCACCGTGAAGGTCCGCCCATTGCTGGTCGCGGCGGTGGGCCTGTTGTCGATCGTGTTCGCGGCGATGCCGCTCGCGACCGTCGCGCGCGGCATCCTCGCGTTCATCCTCGGCCTCGCGGCGGTGTTCGTCCCGATGTTCCTCGGCGGCCACCTGCCGAGCTGGGAGGCCCTCGTGTCGGTGGTGGGCGTATGCACGCTCGCGGTTGGCCTGCTGCTGCGCGACGAATACCGCGAGGCGCTCGCCCCGCGCCTGCTGGTCACCGTCGGGTTCGCCGCGGCCCTCGCTCCCCACGTGATCCCCGGCGACGCGGGCGTCCCGCTCGTCAACACGTTCCGCCTGCTGCTCGAGGCGCCCGGCGAGATGAAGATCCTCGCCGGGCTCGAGCTCGGCTTCCTCCTCGTGCTCGCGATGTCGCTGCTCGCGTGGCTGCCCTCGCCGACCAGCGGCGGCACCAAGATCACGATGTGGCTGCTGCTCGGGTGGCCCGCGTTGACCTACGTGGTCGTGCTGCTGATCACCGGCCAGATCTCGCGGATTCCCGACGAGCCGGCGCGGGTGCTGAACTGGGTGAGCGGCGGCAGTGGCGCCGGGAGCACCCTCGGGCTGCCGCTCGCGTTCGGCGTGCTCATCGCGTACGGGGGCGCGTCGATGATCGGCAAGGCGCTCGAGTCCGACTGATGGGGATCCGTCGCGAGCTCGTGATCGGGCACACCACGCTCGGGCGCCCGATCGAAGCGATCCACTTCGAGCCGCCGGCGTACGCCAAGGCGCGCCCGCCCGCGCTGC
>JAPLLF010000437.1 GCA_026387715.1 Pseudomonadota bacterium | reverse complement strand
CAAGCGCGGCGACGCGATCGTCGCGGGCTACTACGCGGTGGCGCAGGACCTCGGCTGCGGTGGCATCGCCGCACCCACGCGCACCACGATGTTCCTCGGGCGGCTGGCTGGCGCGGATGGCACGTGCGCGTGGTCGAAGGCCTACGGGGGCAGCGCCCCGGGCGGCCTCGGCAGCAACGTGCGGGTGCTCGACGCCGCCCTCGATCCGACCGGCGCGGTCGTCGTCGCCGGCGTGTTCGGGGACGTGTCGGGCACCGGGGTCGACGAGAACTTCGGCGGCACCACGCTGACCATCCAGGGCGTGAACGACATGTTCCTCGCGACCTACGAGCCGACGCTCGGCGGACACCTGCGCTCGCTCCGGCTCGGAAGCGACAACGCCGATCCCGCCACCTCGGAGCACCCCGATCGGATCGCGATCGATGCGACCGGCGACGTCGTGGTGATCGGCGGCTTCGACACCAGCGGCTTCGCGATCGGCACCGCCTCGGTGGTGAACCAGAGCGTGAGCCCGGGCCGCGCCGACGTGTTCTTCGCCAAGCTCGCGAGCGACGGCAGCGCGCGCTGGCTGCGCGGTTTCGGCGGGCGAGCTGACGAGGTGTCCGGCGGGATCGCGGTGTCGAGCGGCGGCCAGGTCACGGTGGTCGGCAACGATCCCAACGACCATCTCGGCGTCAACGCGTGCACGTTCGACGGCGCCGTGTTCGGTGGCGACACCGACGCGTACGTGATCACGCTCGGCCCCTGAGGTGCACCTCGACGATCCGGCGCGACGGTCGATGTACCCGATCGTGGTGGTCGAGACGTGGATGGCCCGCGAGCTGGTCACGGTCGGCTCCGATGCTCGCGTGGGCGATGCGGTCGGCTTGCTCGATCTCCATCGGATCCGCCGGCTCCTGGTGATCGACGACGGTCGTCTCGTCGGCATCGCGAGCAAGGGAGACCTCCGGCGCGGCCCCCTCGACGGGCTCGTCCACACGATCATGTCGCGGGCCGTCACGACCACGACCATGGCGACCCCGCTCGAGGACGCGGCCACGCAGATGCTCGAGCGCAAGATCGGCGCGCTGCCGGTGCTCGACGCGACGGGACGGGCGGTCGGCATCCTGACCGAGTCCGACGTGCTCCGCGCGCTGATCGCCAACATCGCGATCAAGGGGCCCGGGGTCCGGATCACGTTTCGCGGCAACGACCCCGACCGCGTGGTGCGGTTCCTGGTCGACGCGGCGCGCACCCACGGCCTGTCGATCCAGTCGATCCTCGTGATCGGCGTCGACAGTGGGCGACGCGTGCTCGCCAAGCTCACCGGCGTGAACGCCGACGGGATGATCGACGCCGCGTGGCGCTCGGGTCACGGGGTCATGAGCGCGTTGCGGTTCTGAGTCACGGAACGTCGAGGCGAGGCACCGCAGGCTCGCCGCCGAACCCGAGCGCCTGCCACGCGGCCTCGCGGCGCGCGAGGAACGCCGACTGCGACCACTGCGCGGCATCCGCGAGCTCGCCGAGCAGTTGCCGCCCCGCGGCGGTCACGGTGCGCCCCTCCGCGTCGGAGAACACCACCCTCGCCTCCTCGGGCAGCAGCCGGAGGTCCACGAAGAAGTACGCGGCCGACTGGTTGCAGACCGCGCGCAGGTACAGATGTCCGGTGGTCTCGTCCTCGTACAGCACGTAGTGGAAGTCGTCGGCGGCGAGCTCGCGCATCACGCGAGCCTACAACCTACGGACAGATCGAGGTCGCGATCGGCTTGCCGGGATCCTGCAGGTTCGCGGTGCCGAACATGCCGACCGTCGCGCGCCGCGCGTCGGTCGAGCCACCCGCGCGGTCGATCGCCTCGACGGCCCGCACGCCGTCGCGCGTGTTCATCACGAGCGGGACGTAGCTGACGCCGTTGATCGCGACGCCGCTCGCGGTCCGCGTGAGCCCGACGTACAGCATGATCGTCGAGCGCCGCGCGAGCTGCGCCTGCCCCGACACGAAGTTGCCGAGCGAGTAGATGACGAACGTCTCGCGGCCGTCGACGGTCTTGTACTTTTCCCACGGCTCGAGCACGTGCGGATGGCTGCCGAGGATCAGGGTCGCGCCGGCGTCGAGGAAGTGCTTCGCGAGGTCGCGCTGCGCCTTCGAAGGATTCGCCGTGTACTCCTCGCCCCAGTGCGGCGTGACGATGACCGCGTCGATCCCAGGCGTCGCGCGCAGCTTGCCGATCTCGGCGACGATCGTCGCCTCGTCGTCCCAGCAACCGAGCACCTGCCCGGCGGTGTCGGGAATGCCGTTGGTCGAGAACGAGCACGCGAGCCACGCGAGCTTGAAGCCATTCGAGGTCGTCACCGTGTGCCAGGGCGCCGTCGGCTCGTCGCGATGCCGGGTGCCGGTGAACGCGAGGCCGACCTCGCGCAGGCGCTCGATCGTGCGATCGGCGCCGAGCTGACGGCGATCCATCGCGTGGTTGTTCGCGGTCGACACGACGTCGATGCCCGAGGCCTTGAGATCGTCCTCGAGGAAGCCGTGATAGTTGAACTGCGGGTAGCTCGTGTAGACGAGGTCGTCGAACACGAAGCCCGGATCCGTCGCCGCGTGACCGGAGCTCGTCACGCCGTGCGCGGTGGGACCCTCCAGGTTGGCGTAGGTGGTGTCCGCGGCCGCGAGCAGATCCGACACCGGCGACCACAACGACGCGAAGCGCCCCCGCGTCGTCCGCTCGATCGCCTGTTGCTGGAGCGCCCCGTGGAGCAGCACGTCGCCGACGGCGCCGATCGTCGTGCGCGCGCCAGGCATACACGCCGCGGCGAAGCTCACCGGGCCGCCGATCCCCGCGTTGCCATCGGCCTTCGGCGCATAGGGCTCGAACTCGTCGCCATCCTCGCCATCGTTGGACGGCTCGCCGCTTCGGTCCGCATCGGAGGTGCAACCCGCGATCAGCGTCACGGCGAGTACGCATGCGAACCAGGGACGACGCGATCCACAGGAGGTTGCAGTGACCATGCCTCGACAAGTGACTGGAATCACCTGCGCGATCCTCGCTGCGCAACACGGGCGGCCAGGCCAGCGGCGGCCTCCTGGGGACAACCGACCCCAGCTCGGCACGAGCCGCGGCGCCACGACATCCTGATACAACTGGACGATGCGCGCTGCCGTTACCTGGTCGTTGTTCGTCGTGTCCACCACCGCGTGTGGGAGCTCGTCCGGCCAGCCCGACGCGACCACCGGGCACGATGCCCCGAGCGTGGTCGACGCCAGCGACGACGGCAACCTGGTCGACGGGCCGACGACGGATGCTCCCGGCGACGCGCCGATCGCGCTCGACGGCATGACGCCATCGACCCAGGTGCTGCGGATCAACGAGGTCAACGCGAACGCGTCGAACTGCGATCTCGTCGAGCTCCGCGCGATCGCCGGCGGCGACCTCACCGGCCTGCGGCTCCTCGAGCGCAAGGACATCGTGTTCACGTTCCCCGCGATGACGGTCGCGCCGGGCGCGCTGATCGTCGTGCACTTCGGCGCGGCCGGGCCCTGCAGTAGCGGCATCAGCGCGGACGAGACCACCAGCGCGACCGAGTTCCCGCACGCGACCTACGCGACCAACTACGACGGCGCCTACGATCTGTTCTCCGCCGACCCCGGCCTCGCCTCGACCGACAACGTGATCAGCGTGATGCGCACGACGACGGTGATCGACGCGGTGCTGCTGTCGGACGCGCCGACCGGCGTCGCCGCG
>JAPLLF010000414.1 GCA_026387715.1 Pseudomonadota bacterium | reverse complement strand
GATCAGATTCCGCATGGGCGCGGTCGTAACACAACTTGAGACGGGTGATAGGGTCGCGCCATGAACCTCGCCGGCAAGCGCGCGCTCGTCACCGGCGCCTCGAGCGGCATCGGCGCGGCGATCGCGCGCCTGCTCGCCGCCGAGGGCGTCGACCTGGTGCTCACGGCGCGCCGCAAGGACGCCCTCGATCGGGTGGCCGCCGAGTGCGCGGCGATCCGCGACGTCCGCACCGACGTGATCGTCGCGGATCTCGGCACGCCGTCGGCGGGCAGCGTCGTGTGGAACGCGGCGATCGCGAGCGGCCCCGTCGACCTCGTGATCAACAACGCGGGCTTCGGCTACTTCCGCCGGTTCGACGCGACCGAGTGGACCCGCGACGCCGAGATGATCCAGCTCAACATCACGTCGCTCGTCGAGCTGTCGCGGCGCTTCGTCGACGCGCGGCGCGGCGAGCCTGGCCGCGCCTACCTGCTCAACATCGCCTCGATCGGCGCGTACCAGTCGGTGCCGCAGATGGCGCTGTACGCGGCCTCCAAGGCGTTCGTGCGCAACTTCACGGAGGCGCTGCACGACGAACTGCGCGGCTCGCCGGTGTCGGCGACCTGCGTGTGCCCCGGCGGGACGCGGACCGCGTTCCACGCCGCGGCCGGCGCCGGCGACTACAGCTGGATCGCGAACGCGTCGATGAAGAGCGCGGAGGCGGTGGCGCTGGCGTCGGTGCGCGCGATGGCGCGCGGCAAGCGCACGGTGATCCCGGGCGTGATCAACAAGCTCTCGTGCTTCGGCGTGCGGCTGGTGCCGCGGTGGTTCGCTTCGTGGATGGCCGGCCGCGTGCTCGGGCAGCCGAAGAAAGCTCTGCCGCCCCGCGCAACGTAGGCGGCTTTGCTCTACTCTCCCGCGCATGGAACGTCGTCGAACTCCGCTCTGGGATCTTCATCGCCAGCTCGGCGCGCGGTTGATCGATTTCGGCGGCTGGGACATGCCGGTGTCGTACCCCGCCGGCACGATCAAGGAGCACAAGGCCGTGCGCGAGGCCGTCGGCCTGTTCGACGTGTCGCACATGGGCGAGGCGTACCTGCGCGGCCCGCGCGTGCGCGAGGCGGTCGAGCGGCTCACCACCAACGCCGTCGCGAGCGCCCCGGTCGGCAAGGCTGTCTACACCCTGCTCTGTCGCCCCAACGGCGGCGTCGTCGACGACTGCATCTTCTACAAGAAGTCCGACGAGGAGTTCTTCGTCATCGTCAACGCGTCGAACACCGCGAAGGATCTCGAGTGGTTCCGCGAGAACACCCACTCGCTGTGCGACGTCGAGGACGTCTCGGACCGCACCGCGCTGATCGCCGTGCAAGGCCCCAAGGCCGTCGCGATGGTCGACAAGCTGGCGGGCGGCGCGCTCGCGGCGATGCCGAGCTTCACGTTCACCGACGCGACGATCGCGGGCGCGACGTGCCTGGTCGCGCGCACCGGCTACACCGGCGAGGACGGCTTCGAGATCGCGCTGCCCAACGACGACGCCCCGCGGGTGTGGAGCGCGCTCCTGGAGGCGGCGACGCCGCTCGGCGGGCTCGCCATCGGCCTCGGCGCGCGCGACTCGCTGCGCCTCGAGTCGAAGCTGCCGCTGTACGGCAACGATCTCGACGACGATCACTCGCCGCTCGAGGCGGGCCTCGGCTGGGCGGTGAAGCTCGACGGTCGCGACTTCATCGGCTCCGACGCGCTCCGCGCGCAGAAGGCCGCCGGGCTGACCCGGCAGCTCGCGGGCTTCACGATCGCCGCCGACCTCCGCGCGATCCCGCGCCACGGCTACGCGGTCGTCGACCGCGCGGTCGCCGCAGGCGAGTCGCCGGTGATCGGCACGGTCACGAGCGGTGGCCCGGGGATCAGCGTCCCGGGTGCGATCGGCCTCGCGTACGTTCCGGTCGGCAAGGCGGCGGCGGGCACCAACCTCGTCATCGATTGCCGCGGCAAGGACATCCCGGCGACGGTGGTTTCGGGCAAGTTTTACAAACGAGCATCCAAATGAGCAGCTTTCCGACCGAACTCAAGTACACGCACGACCACGAGTGGCTTCGCCCGCAGGGTACGAGCTGGCGCGTGGGCATCACGCAATTCGCCGTCGACCAGCTCGGCGACATCACGCTCGTCGACCTTCCGAAGGAAGGCGACCTCGTCACCAAGGGGCAGCGCTTCGGCACGGTCGAGAGCGTGAAGAGCGTCTCCGATCTGTACGCGCCGGTCTCCGGTCGCGTGCTCGCGGTGAACCCGTCGCTCAAGGACTCGCCGGAGCTCGTGAACTCCGATCCGTACACCCAGGGGTGGATGATCGACGTCGAGCCGGCCGAGAAGGCCGAGATCGACGAGCTGCTGGCGGCGGACGCGTACACCGCCCACGTCGCCGCGCAGTAGCGGCTCAGCGCACGCGGTCGACGTCGATGCCGCCGCAGTTCGACGACTTCATCCGACCGACGAGCTTCTGCATCGCCGCATCGATCGTGCCGGTCATCCCGACCATGACGTAGCCCGGCGGCTGCGTCACCCACTCGAGCGGGTCGAGGTCGACGGCGAAGCTGCCGTCCCCGAGCTCGACGAACGAACCGCGGAGCCGCGTGGCGCCGGTCAGCGGCCTGGCGTTGTTGGTGGTCGGGCCGAACGCGAACACCGCCTCGGCCTCGGCCCCAGCCCACTCGAGCGTGAGCGTGACGTCGGTCTCGCCCTGCGAACACAGGTAGACGCCGTGCCAGGTGGTCTTCGTCGGCAGCCGCGGCAGCGCCGCGAGCGGTGCGTGGGTCCGCGTCGGATCGCGCGAGGGCTGGACGTAGGCCCCGGTCCGGCCATCGGGGGTGAGCGTGGCCGGCGAGCTCAAAGGCTCGCTGGGGGTCGTCGGGAGCGTGACCGGGGCCTCGCTCCAGCACGCGGCCAGCCCGAGCCCGAGCCCGACGACGACCGTGGCGCGCATCGCCCGTGATGGTAGCGCGCCGCTACGGTGCGTGCAGCTCGTGGGTATGCCCCTGCTCGCGCTCGCGCGCGCAGCGCCGCGAATCGGCGGCGCAGTTGATGCGCAGCTCGGCCGAGAAGTCGGGCGAGCGGAAGCGGTCGTAGGAGGCGAGCGCCTCGCCGGCGCGCGCGTGGTCGAGCGCCGCGAGCGCCGTCGCCTGGCTCCGCAGCAGATCCGGATCCCGCGGGCTCAACGCCAGGCCCATCCGGGCCGCGGCCAGCGCCGCCGCGTTGGCCGCGCGATCGGTGGCGGCCGATCCGAGCACGCGCGCGTAGAGCATCCACGCTCCGGAGTTGGCCGGCGCACGCTCGGTGCACGCCTTCGCCGGGGCGATCGCGTCCTCCCAGCGCCAGACCCGCGCGAGCGCGTCGGCGGCGACGGCGTCGAGCACCGCCGGCCCGGGGACCGGCAACAGCGCCCGCGCCTGGGCGACGAGCGCGAGCGCGTCCTCCACGCGGCCCTGCTTCGACGCGACCCAACCGAGCTGCACGAGCACCATCGCCTTCGACCGCGGATCCGGCGCCCCCGCCAGCGCGGCCTCGAGCACGAAGCGCGCCTCCTCGAGCCGCTCGCTCACGGTCGCGACCAGCGCCATGCCGTGCTCGTACGCGCGGTCCCACGCGGGGCGGCTCGTCGACGTGCGAGCCCCGGCGCCGAGCTGCACCGAGGTCTCCGCGATCAGCGTGATCGGCTGCGGCCGACACGCGTCGAGCTCGACGTCGCGCGCGCCGCGGGCGCCGGCGACGAACGCGCGGCCCTCGGCGGTCTTCGACGCCGCGCACACGACCGCCTGCATCTGCAGCGTGCGCGTGCGATGGCGCAGCCGCGCCGTGACGGTGAGCGGCTGCGCGACGCCGGTCGTCGGCACCGCGAACGCGTAGCGGATCGCCTGCGCCTCGCGCGCGGCGAGCGTCTGCGTCGCGATCTGCGTGCGGAACTCCGCCATCTCGTGCTGCTCGAGCACCTCGCCGC
>JAPLLF010000220.1 GCA_026387715.1 Pseudomonadota bacterium | reverse complement strand
GATTGACGAGTACGAGACCCGGCTCGACTACGAGATCGCGATGATCAAGCAGATGGGCTATCAGGGCTACTTCCTGATCGTCTGGGACTTCATCAACTGGGCGAAGGAGCACGGCATCCCCGTCGGTCCGGGTCGCGGCTCCGGCGCCGGCTCCGCGGTCGCGTGGGCGATGCGGATCACCGACATCGATCCGCTCGAGTTCAAGCTGCTGTTCGAGCGCTTCTTGAACCCCGAGCGCGTGTCGATGCCCGACTTCGACGTCGACTTCTGCATGAACCGGCGCGGCGAGGTGATCAACTACGTCGCCGAGAAGTACGGCAAGAACCAGGTCGGCCAGATCGCGACGTTCCACCAGCTCAAGGCGCGCGGCGTGATCCGCGACATCGCCCGCGCGATGGAGATCCCGTTCGGCGAGGCCGACAAGCTCGCCAAGCTGGTGCCCGAGCCGGTCGCGGGCAAGTCCCCGCCGGTGCGCGAGGCGATCGAGAACACCGCCGAGCTCAAGGAGCTCTACACGAACAGCCCGCTGCATCGCGAGTTGCTCGATCTCGCGGCCTCGCTCGAGGGTCTCAACCGCAACGCCGGCATGCACGCCGCCGGCGTCGTGATCGCCGAGCGGCCGCTGTGGGAGTACGTGCCGTGCTTCCGCGGCCAGAACGACGAGATCGTCACGCAGTTCGCGATGAAGGAGGTCGAGAAGGCCGGCCTCGTCAAGTTCGACTTCCTCGGCCTCAAGACGCTGACCGTGATCCAGACCGCGCTGCGGCTGATCAACGAGCAGCGCGGCGCGCGGGGCGAGGCGCCGCTCGACATCGACGTCATCCCGAAGGACGACGCGGGCGTCTACAAGATGATCGCCCGCGCCGACACGACCGGCGTGTTCCAGCTCGAGTCCAGCGGCTTCCGCGAGATGCTCAAGAAGCTCAAGCCGGACTGCCTCGAAGACATCATCGCCGCCGTCGCGCTGTATCGCCCGGGGCCGCTCGAAGGCGGCATGGTCGACGACTTCATCGACCGCAAGCACGGTCGCAAGAAGGTCGAGTACCCGCACGCGTCGCTCGCGGGGGTGCTCGCCGACACCTACGGCGTGATCGTGTACCAGGAGCAGGTCATGCAGATCGCCCAGGTCATGGGCGGCTACTCGCTCGGCGGCGCCGATCTGCTGCGCCGCGCGATGGGCAAGAAGAAGCCCGAGGAGATGGCCAAGCAGAAGGAGACCTTCCTCGTCGGTGCGAAGGGCCTCCAGATCGAGGCCAAGACCGCGACCGAGGTCTGCGAGCTGATGGAGTTCTTCGCCGGCTACGGCTTCAACCGGTCGCACTCCGCGGCGTACGGCTGGATCACGTACCAGACGGCCTACCTCAAGCATCACTACCCGCACGAGTTCATGTCGGGCCTGATGTCGTGCGACGCCGACAACATCGACAACATCGTGAAGTTCATCGTCGAGGCCCGCGCGATGGGCCTGATGGTGGAGCGCCCCGACGTCAACGAGAGCGCGCTCGACTTCACGGTGACGCCCAAGGAGGGCGCGCTCGGCGGCAAGATCATCCGGTTCGGCATGGGCGCGGTGAAGGGCGTCGGGTCCAACGCCGTGGAGGCGATCCTCGAGGCGCGGCGCGCCGAGAGCCCGTTCACCACCGTGTTCGAGCTGTGCCGGCGCGTCGACACCCAGAAGTGCAACCGCCGCGTGCTAGAGCAGCTGATCAAGAGCGGCGCGATGGACGGCCTGCCGGGCGGACAGCACCGCGCGGCGCTGCTCGCGGCGCTCGACAGCGCGATCGAGCGCGGCTCGAGCGAGCAGCGCGACCGCCGCAGCGGGCAGACCTCGCTGTTCGGCATGTTCGCCGCGAGCGAGCCGCCGCCGACCGTCGTCGGCACCAACGCCGGGATGAAGCAGGGCGAGTCGTACGGCGACGTGTCGCCGTGGGGCAGCAAGGAGCTGCTCGCGTTCGAGAAGGAGGCGCTCGGCTTCTACATCTCGGGGCATCCGCTCGATCGCTACCAGGCGGATCTCGCGCGGTTCTCGAGCGCGGCGATCTCCGACTTTGCGAGCGGCCGGCGCACGCCGGGCCAGCACCAGATCGGCGGCATCGTCAGCCAGTACCGCGAGATGATCACGAAGAAGGGCGACAAGATGGCCCGCTTCCACCTCGAGGACGCCGAGGGCTCGCTCGAGGTGATCGCGTTCCCCAAGACGTTCGAGAAGGTCCGCCACGTGCTCGTCTCCGACGAGCCGATCCTGTGCGGCGGCGCGGTGAAGAACGAGGGCAGCGCCGAGGCCCCCGAGTGGAAGATGCTGCTCGAGACCGCGGCCCCGCTGTCGGAGGTCCGCCAGGCCAAGACGACGCGCGTCGACATCCACCTCAACGCCGACCACCTCACGCCCGACCTCGTGGCGGAGCTCAAGACGCTGCTGTCGGGCGCCACGCGCGGTGGGCATCAGGCCGTGCTGCGGCTCGCCATCCCCCGCCGTAGCGAGACCGTGATCCTGCTCCCCGACGCCTGGGATCTCGCCCCGACCGAGGAGCTGCTCAGCTCGCTCGACCGGCTGTTTGGCGATCGCGTCGCGACGCTCGCGTAGTATACGGAGCCCATGCGGGCGATCTGGGCGATCTTGTTTTTCGGGTTGGTGGGGTGCGCGTCGGCCGGCACGTCGGCGAAGTCCGGCGACCGGCTCGACGCCAACGAGACGGTCGACGGCCCAGCGCCGCTGCTCGTCGACGCGCCCACGCACCCCGGCCCGCACCCCGACGGGACGCCGGTCGCCGTCGACGCGCGTCCGCTCGACGCGTTCGTGCCGCAGGACGCGCCGCCATCGAGCGGGTTCTGCGACAACAACGGTCAGTGCACGGTCGCGGGCGAGTGCTGCTTCTCGCTCGGCGGCTCGGGGCTGTGCGTGCCGGGCGCCCTCCAGCTCGGCGTCTGCCTGCCGAACTGACGGTCGACGCTCAAGAACTGTAGTTCAAAGGGTTGGGGAGAGGGAGGCACGGACGTTGACGTTGAGCTTGACGCGTTTGCCGTCGACCCCAGCCTTGACGCTTTGAACGGCCAACGTAGAGGTTGCCCCCAGGCTCGCCGATCGTTGTC
>JAPLLF010000690.1 GCA_026387715.1 Pseudomonadota bacterium | reverse complement strand
CTGAGCTACACCCTCGACCTCGACGGGACGCCGCTGCGCACCGACGCCGTCCTGGTCGCGGTCGGCAACGATCGTCCGACGTTGCTGCGCGCCGGCCTCACGCCGCTCGTCGCGCCAGCCGCGACGGCGGTCGACGCCGCGCGGCAGCTCGTCACGCGGCTCGCGCCGGCGTGGAACGTGACGGCGATGCCGGTGCTGGAGTCGCGCGGCGACGTCATCCTGGCTGGGCCTGGGAGCCGCGAGCCGGCGACGCACATCGTGCGGTTCGCGCAGGTCATCGACGGGATGCCCATCGATCGAGGCGAGCTGCGCGTGATGGTGCGCGCCTCCGGCGAGCTCGTCCTGATCGCGGGCGCGTTGTTCGACGTGACGCAGGCGGTCCGGGTGCGCGCCGACGTGGCGACGGCCGCCGCCGCGATCGATCGAGCGATCGCGCACGCGTATGGCTCGCCGCGCGGGGTGGAGGTCACGCGGGCGCGCGCCGAGCGCGCGTGGCACGTCGACGGCGATCACCTGGTCGCGGCGTGGGTCGTCGAGGCCTTCGCCGGGACCGGCGGCACCGATGGCGACGCCTGGCGGACCGTGGTCGGCGCCGATGGTCGCATCCTCGCGCACGCCAGCCTGGTCGCCAGCGACGCGACCGACTACCGGGTGTACGCCGACGCGACGGCGCGCCCCCTCGATGGGCCGATCGCGGACTTCACGCCGCATCCGAGCGGGGTGCCGGATCACTCGTTCCCGGCCTACGTCGCCTCGCGCGTCGTCCACGTCGACGGCCTCAATCATCCCGTCGGAGGAGCGCCCGATCCGTGGCTCGCGAGCGGCGCGACCACGTCGAGCGGCAACAACGTCGACGCGTACCCGGACCTGGTCCCGCCCGACGGGCTGGCCGGCGACACGCGCGCGAGCACGTCGGGGCCCAACGCCTTCGACTACACCTACGATCTCGCGCAGGGGCCGCTCGCGTCGACGACCCAGCAGAGCGCGGCGGTGGTCTCGCTGTTCTACGCGATCAACTATCTCCACGACTTCTGGTACGACGCCGGGTTCGTCGAGGCCGCCGGCAACGCGCAGGCGAGTAACCTCGGTCGCGCCGGCGGGATGGAGGGTGATCCGCTGCTCGCCGAGGCGCAGGACTCCGCCAACGCCGGCACGCGCAACAACGCGAACATGGCGACGCCGGGCGACGGCATGTCGCCGCGCATGCAGGTCTACCTGTGGAGCGGCCACGACGACATCGCGCTCACCGTCGCGGGGCGCACCCCCGCGGCCAGCGGCGCCAGCTTCGAGCCCGCCGACTACGACGTGACCGGCACGGTGCGCGCGGCCGAGGACGCGGTCGGTACGCTGACCGATGGCTGCGAGCCGTTCGCGACCGTGCTCACTGGCACGATCGCGCTCGTCGACCGTGGCGGATGCACGTTCAAGTCCAAGGTGCTGCGCGCGCAGCAGGCCGGGGCGATCGGCGTGCTCGTCGCGAACAACACGGGTACGTCGCCGCCGTCGCTCGGTGGCGATTCGACGATCACCGATCCGATCACGATCCCGGTGATGGGCGTGGCGACGGCGGAGGGCGCCGCGATCCGGGTCGACCTCAACAA
>JAPLLF010000536.1 GCA_026387715.1 Pseudomonadota bacterium | reverse complement strand
CGCGAACGCCACCGCGAGCGGCCCGATCGAGCCCGCGAGGCTCGCGCCGATCGCGATGTTCACGAGCGCACCGAGGGCGATCGGCGTCGCGGCCCGCCACGCCGACCGATCGGCGAGGGTCAGCGCGGCCGCCGGGATCTCGGTGGCCGCGCTCACGATCGCGGCCGCCGCGAGGATCGCGACCACGGTCGCCGTCGACGTCCCCGCCGCCGCGGCGCCGGCCCACACGACGAGCAACGGCGTGCCGACCATCGCGATGGCGACGAGCGCCGACGCCGCCAGCCCGCCGAGGCGCGCGACGCCGGCGCGGACCACGCGCGCCCGCGTGGCCTGGTCGCGCGCTTCGCCGAGCTGGGGCAGCAGCGCGACGCTCACCTGCTTGGCGATCGCGAACGTCTGGTCGACCGCGCGCCCCGCGATCGCGTAGGCGGCCACCGCGGCGAGCGTGCCGGTGCGCACCACGAGCACGACGTCGAAGCGGACCGCCGCGGCGACCGCGATGTTGATCGTGAAGGCCGCGGAGGCCTCGCGGCCGATCGCGACGACCTCGCGCCGATCGCGTGGCCACGACGGGAGCACGCGCAGCGCGGGGTCGAACGCGCGCACGATCCGCCAGACCAGCGAGGTCTCGACGATCGCGGCCGCGAAGATCCCGAGGGCGGGCGCGAGCAACGACGCGTCGACGGCGAGCACGCCGAGCATGACGACCAGCTGCGCGAGCCCCGCGAGGCCGCGGCTCCACGCCAGCGCGCGCATCGCGCCGCCGGTCACGACCGCGAGCCCACGCGCCGGTGAGCCGAGCGCCGTCACGACGCCCGCGGCGAGCCCGATCAGGACGGCGAGCCCACCCCGCGGCACGGCTCGGGCGATCGGCACGAGCCACCAGGCCGAGAGCACGACGAGGATCGGCGCGACCACGAAGATCGCACCGAGGCCGACGCGCGCCGCGCGCCGCGCGTCGGCGAGCGCGCCCCGCGCGAGCGCACGCTGGGCCGCGACCGGGGTCCCGAGATCCGCGAGCCCGAGGAGGAACGCCGACGTCCCCAGCAGCGCCCAGACGCCGAGCGCGTCCGGACCGAGCCGACGGCCGACGACAGCGACCGTGACGATCCCGACGACGACGGTGACGACGTGACGCAGCAGCGCCGAGGGGAGAGCGCTGCGGGGGCGCGCCGCGGTCACGCCCGCCCCTGGCGCTCCGCGAGCACCTCGCCGTAGATGTCGGCGAGCCGGCTCGCGACGCGATCCCACGAGTAGCGCCGCGCGACCAGCGCCGCGCCCTCCGCGGCCTCGACCTGGCGTTGCCTCGGCGAGGAGAGGCGGACACGGATCGCCTCCGCCCACGAGGCGACGTCGAGCCCCGCGAGCGCGGGCGCGGTCGGACCGAGCGCGTCTGCCAGGTCGGCCAGCCCCGCGCGACGCGCGAACACCACGGCGCGCGAGGCCGCCCACGCCTCGAGCACGACGAGCCCGAACGCCTCGTGCAACGACGGCGCGAGCACCAGCGCGGCGCGCGCGAACAGATCCGGGATCGCCGAAGGGGCGAGGTTGCCGAGGATGTGGACCCGATCCGCGACGCCGGCCTGGCGCGCGGTCGCGAGCACCGTCTCGAGGTAGCCGTGATCGGTCTGCGCCCCCGCGAGCACGAGCCGTGCGGTGGGCGGCGCGCCGACCGCGAACGCCTCGATCGCCAGCCGCTGGTTCTTCTGCTCGCACAGCCGCCCCACCAGCAAGACGACCGGCGCATCACCCAGCTCGGGCCAGCGCGCGCGCGCACGATCGACGTCGCCGGCGGCGAACCGCACGCGATCGACGCCGTGATCCATCCACACCGCGCGGTCCCCGACGAGCGCGGCCGTGGCGTCGCGCTCCTCGCGGTGGAAGCACAGGACCCGCGCGGCGTCGTGGAACACCCGCCGCGCACCGAACAGAGCCCCGAGCGGGCGCCCGAGGTCGACGAGCCCCGCCAGCCGTCGCGCGGTATCCGCCGCCAGGAACTCGCCGCCGGCGAACCGGGGCCCGTGGATCGAGATCACGTACGGTCGCCCGGTCAGGCGCATCGCGGTCCGGACCGCGCCGCCGATCCGTCCCGCGGTGTGGAGATGGACGAGCGCGAGGTCGCGATCGCGGAGCAGCCGGATCGGCTCGTGGAGCGTCGCCAGGTTGCCGGCGTTGCGCCGACGAGGTCTCGTCACTCGCTGGACCGGCCGGCGCGTGCAGCTCGCAGCGCCAGCCGTGATCGCCGAGGCGACGCGTCACCTCGGCGACGTGGGTCTCGGTACCACCCCAGGCGGCGACATCGTACTTGCGGAGGACATGTGCAACACGCGGCATGCGTGAGCGCGAGGATCGCCCGCAGCATCGGCGAGGCGAGCAGGCCCATGAACACGACGATGCCGGGCCAGCCCAGCTCCGCCTGGGTGAGGCGGTAGATGTTGTGGACGATGCCGTCGCGGTCGATCTCCGGAATCGCGAGGGCGTCCGCGTAGCCGTCGTGCGCCTGCACCCACGAGAACTGGTTGAGCCCGATGCCGAGGGGGTGATCGCCGAGCATCGCGTGGGCGGACGCCTCGAACAGGACGCGCCCGTGGACCGAGGCCTCGGGAGCCTCGGTGAACCGCTCGATCAACGAGTCGAGCGCCTTGGCGAGGACCACCGAGGAGGCCAGCAGGATGAGCGCGAGCACGACGAGCTTCCGGCGGGTCACCGAGCGCCGGATCGAGCCCAGAACCCGGCCAGGAGCAGCGCGAGCAGACCGGGCAGCACGAGATCGGCGGTCATCCCGATCCCGTTCTGATGCACGAACGGCCCGTGCACCTGCATCGCTCCCTGCCGGTACCGCTGATCGAGCGCGGTGATGGCCACGTACACGAGCCCGAAGGCCAGCCCCTTGAGCAGCGACGGTCCGAGCCGGTGGATCACCGCCCGCTCGACGACGATCGCGAGCACGTAGAGCCGCACGATCTTGAGCGCCCCGTAGAGCGCGAACTCCGGGCGGGGCGCGCTCAGGATCGACGCGAACGCGATGACGATGTAGGCAGGCGCGATCCAGCGATACGGCCAGCGGCGGCCGCTCGGGAGCGCGGCGAGCAGCGTCCACGCGAGCAGATCGACGAGCGAGATCTCGAGCCCTCGGGTATCGCCGCGGTAGCTCGAGTCCGAGATGAGGTTGAGATCGACGTTGAAGAACGGCAGGAACCCGACGAGGAACCCGATCGCGAGGAGCACGCGCTGGTCGTCGCGTGCGCGGCGCGCCAGCGCGGGCATCGCACCGAGCGCCACGGCCAGCAGGATCCACTTCACCCTGGCTGCGAGTTCAACCACCGTGCCAGGCCCGGTGCTTGCTTCCGCGTTCCTGGATGTCTCGCCAACCTCTCGACGCGCTGACCGGCATGCGCGGCGTCGCCTCCCTGTGGGTCCTGGTCTTCCATCTGCGCCCATGGCTGGGGCTGGTGGGTGCGGCCGACCGCTTCGCGCAGGCCGGCTACCTCGCCGTCGACGTGTTCTTCGTGCTGAGCGGCTTCGTGCTCGCGTATCAGTATCGAGGGCTCGGCACCCGCCCCCGCGCGTGGCTCGCGTTCTGGTGGCGGCGGGTCGCCCGGATCGCGCCCTTGCACGTCGCGATCACGCTCGCGCTCGTCGCCGTCGTCGTGGCGCGTGGCTGGTGGGGGCAGCCCGAGTACACCGTCCGCGGCCTGCTCGCGCAGCTCACGTTTACCCAGACCTGGTCGGCGATCGACGCGACGTCGTGGAACGAGCCCGCGTGGTCGGTCAGCGCCGAGTGGCATGCCTACCTCGCGTTC
>JAPLLF010000397.1 GCA_026387715.1 Pseudomonadota bacterium | reverse complement strand
GAGGCGCTCGGCCCCCAGCTCGGCGAGACCAAGGCGATCCCGCCGGTGCTCACCGCGGTCTATCACTTCCGGGAGCGCGGGCCGATCACGCCGTTGCTCGGCGCCGGCATCTCGGTGCTGTTCGCGACCGGCGAGACGGTCACCAACCCGACGCTCACCGAGGTGAGCCAGCCGACGATGAGCGTCGCCCCTGCCCCGGGCTTCGTCATGCAGGCGGGCGCCGACCTCAAGCTCTGGAAGCGCGTGCACGCCCGGTTCGACGTGAAGTACATCGCGGGCATGCTGGCGCGCGCGCGCGTCGAGCACATCGAGGTCCGCACGCCGTCGCTGCCGCTGTTCGACACCGTCGAGGTCGGCACCGCGAAGATGAGCGTGTGGGTCAACCCGCTCGTCGTGCAGCTCGGCATCGGCATCGACCTCGACTGAGATGACGAGATGACGAGATGACGAGCGACGACGAACCCGACGAGCTCGATCCGCGCGTCGAGTGGAAGTATCGCGCGTGGGCGGTGCCGATCGCGCTGGTGCTCGCGCTCGCGTTCAATCGCTCGGGGACCGGGCACTGGTTCCAGCGGACGTTCCTCACGATGATCCCGCACGAGGTCGGTCACGCGGTGACCGGCTGGTGGTGCGGCTTCGCCTCGATCCCCGGGCTGTGGAAGACGTTGATCCCCGACGAGCGCGGCACGGTCGTGCCGGTCGTGCTCGTCGCGCTCGAGGTCGGGCTGGCGTGGCTCGGCTGGCGAACGCAGCGGACCTGGCTCGTCGTCGTCGCGCTCGGGCTCGGCGCGCTGCAGCTCCTCGGCACCACGCGCAGCGTCGACGCCGCGCACGTCGCGATCACGTACGGCGGCGACGGCGGCGCGATGGTGATCGGGACGCTCCTCGTCCTGGCGTTCTTCGCGCCCGAGGGTTCGAAGCTGCGGGCGGGTGCGCTGCGCTGGGGGCTGCTCGTGATCGGCGCGGCCGCGTACGTCGACACCGCGATGACCTGGTGGCGCGCGCGCAGCGATCACGACCTCATCCCGTTCGGCGAGATCGAGGGCGTCGGGCTCTCCGATCCGTCGAGGCTGTCCGAGGCCGGCTGGACGCCGGCGACGATCATCGGGCGCTACGTCACGCTCGCCGGGCTCTGCCTCGCCACGATCGTCGGCGTGTGGGCGTGGCAGACGTGGCAGATGCGCCAGCGCGCGCGCTAGCGCGCTACTCCACGATCAGCCGGTCGCTCGCGCTGCGCCCGAACGTCTCGGGCATGTACATCTCCTCCGCCTTGGTCGGCGGCACGATGTAGCTGCCCGGCGTCGTCGCGCGCGCGACGTAGGTGTAGGCGTGGACGCCCTCCCACAGCTGCGCCGCGAACGCCTCGACGCGCTCGTCGCGCAGGTTCTGGTGCTCGTACCAGGGGCCGTACCACCACCAGTACGCACCACGCTTCTTCTGCTCGGTCGGATCCGTCGGGATCGGGCCGGTCACCGCGAGCGCCGGGTTCATCGCCTCGAGCCCCGCGGGCAACGGATCGACGAGCGCGACGTGGTAGCGGCGGTTCTCGTTCACCATCGAGAGCTTCACGCGCACGCGCGCCCCGGCCTTGACGTGCCAGGTGCCCTGCGCGTCGCGGGTGACGTCCTTCGGATCGTCGACAGCCTCGTACCTGCGCTCGACGACGAACCCGTAGTCCGCCGCCGCGAGCTGGAGCGACGCCGGGGCGTAGGTCATGCCCACGCGGTAGTACAGCCGACCCTTGCCGTCCTTCTGGATCGTGAGATCGGACGCGTCGTGGGTCACGACGTCCTTCATCGCGATCGGGATCTGGAAGGACTCGGTCGACCGGCCCTTGAAGGTGTGGTCGCCGGCATAGTCGGCGCCGAGCCACACGCGCGCGACGAAGTCGGGGGTGGTCTTCTCGTAGGCCTGGAAGTAGGCGTCGAGCGCGAGCAGCGCGAACGTGTTCTCCTGCGTGTTGAGCCAGCGCCCCGCCTTGCGATGCGCGAGCAAGCCGGTGACGACCTTCGGGATCAGATCGAGCTTCGGCTGCTCGAGGATCAGCTACTCGAGCATCACCGCGTCGACGCGGTGATCGCTCGCCAGCAGCAGGTAGGCGCCGTCGGCGTAGCTCGTCGTGAAGTTCGCCGCCCCCGCGGTCTCGCTGACCTTGTTCATCGCGTGGCGAACGATCGCCGCGCGCTCGGCCTGAGCGGTCTTGTCGCCCGCGAACAAGCCGAGCAACCAGCCATCGGTCTCCATCGTGACCTTGTCGACGCCGCCGGCCTCGCGCAGGAGCTGCTGGCCCTTCGCGATGTCGAGATCGCCGAGCTGCTTGCGCGTGTACAGCGCGTACGCGCTGATCGCGTGCCGCACGTCCGGCCCGTAGTACCAGGGGTAGTGCTTCTCGATGTCCTTGAGGTACGGCCGGGCGCGATCGAGCAGCGCCTGCGGGACGGTGAAGCCCTTGGCCTTCGCGTGCGCGAGCGCGTTGGTCACGTACACGGTGAGGTACGGCTCCGACGGGTAGTTGCGATCCCAGTAGGCGTAGCCACCGTCGGTGTTCTGCATCTGCGACAGGTGCTCGACGTCCGCCTTCACGCTCGCCTCGAGGGCGGCCGGCGACGGCAGGTCCTTGGTCTTGAACGCGGTCAGCACGTCGCGCAGCGCCGCGATCGCGAGGATGCGGCTCGCGCGCTGCTCCGCGCAGTCGAACGGGTACGTCACGAGGTAGAGCATCGCGTCGGTCAGCGCCTGCAGGTTCGTCGACGCGGTCGTGACCTCGAGGCCGCCGAACTGCGTGACGACCTTGCCGGGCAGCGCGACCGGCTGGCGGATCGTGCCGGCATCGATCACGCCGTAGGTCGCGAACGCCTCGGTCGTCGCCGGCGTCCACACCGGGAGCGCGAGCTCCGCGGCATCGCTGTCGCGGCCGTTGGTGCCGACGATCTGGAACCGCGCGGTCCCCGCCAGCTCGGCCGCCGCGGGGAACTGCAGCTCCACGCGATCGTTGGCCGGCACCGTCACGCTGCGCCCGCCACCCTCGGTGAGCGCCGCGTTCGTCGTGCGCACCGCGACCTGCACCGTCATCGCGACGTCCGTCTGGTTCTGCACGACGACCGGCAGCTTGAAGGTGTCGCCGAAGTTGAGGAACCGCGGCGGGCTCGGCCGGACCATCAGCGGCAGCCGCGCGGTCAGCGCGCTCTCGCCCTTGCCGTACTGCCGGTCGCCCGCGACGGCGATCGCGACGATGCGATACCGCGTGAGGTTGTCGGGCAGCTTGACCTCGACCGTGGCCTTGCCCGCCGCGTCGGTCTTCACCGTCGGCGAGAACGCCGCGAGCGGGTTGAAGTTCGAGCGGATCGCGATCGCCGGCTGCCCGGCCTGCGGCCCGGGGTTCGGGCGGTTCATGTTCCCCTCGGCCTTGGCCTCCTTCTCCATCGGCGCGCCCGGGGGAGGCGGCGGCGGGGGTGGGGCCTCGGGCGTCGCCGTCATCGCGGGCGACGGCATCGGCATGCCACCGGCGATCCCATCGCCATCCCGGGTCGTGGTCTGGGCGAGCGCGCTGGCATCGGGCCGCGCGAGCGTCACGTACGCGCGCGAGTAGTAGTCGCGGCCGCCGCCATCGCGATGGTTGTAGAACGTGTCGATCGGGCTGGGGAACTGATAGCCGGTCAGCGACAGGATCGCCTCGTCGACGACGATCACCGCCGCCTCGGCGTCGGCGACCGGGCGACCGTTCGCGTCGCGGACGTCGATCGCGATCTTCGTGGACGCGCCGGGCGCGAGCTTGGCCGCCGCCGGCACGGCCGTGACCGCGAGCGTGCGGTGCGTCGGCGGGATCGGGAGATCGATCGAGCCGACCGCGTACGCGGGACGTCGCGGCAGGCTCGCGTCGGGCAGCCCCTGATCGTTCACGCGTGGCGCCGCGCCGACGAGATCGACCTGCACGGTGAGGTTCGGCGTCATGCCGTCGACGATCGGCACGGTGAGGATCTTGGTCGGCCCGTCGATCGTCAGCCGCTCGGTCTTCACGATGCCGCTCCGCCGCCAGCTGACGACCGCCTCGGCCGGGTAGAACGGCGCCATCACCAGCAGCTCGGCGGTGTTGCCCGGTCGGTACGCTTGCTTGTCCGGGATGATCTGCACCTGCTGCTGCTTCACCTCACGCTCGGGCGGCTGCTCGCCACCGCTCACCCAGTACGTCATCTTCGTCTGGTTCGCGCGACCCTCACCGTCGAGGATCGTCGCGGTGAGCTGGTACGAGCCGCCCTGCTTGGTCGCGAACGAGCACGGCACGGGGTCCTTCGCCGCGACGACGGCGCACGTCTGCGGGTCGACCTCCTTCGGCGTGTACTTGCCGTGCTTGTACGCGTAGTCGAGCCGCACCGAGCGCAGCTCGATCCGGGCCCCCGGCAGCGCCTTGCCGTCGAGATCGACCCCGATGACGTCGAGGTCGAACGGCACGCCCTTGTCGACGAACGGCTTCTTCGTCTTGATCCCGACGTACGCGAGCGACGGATGCACGATCATCGCCGCCGACGCGCTCCACATCTGGCGGTTGACGTCCGTGACGTTGACGTTCGCGACGACCGCCATCGGCATCGTCGGCTTGACGGACAGGAAGTCGAGGTGCGCCGTGTGCGCGCCGGTCGCGTCGGTCTTGCTCGTCAGGCTCCACGCCTTCGCCGGCTTGTACGCGCGGCCGTCGTCGTCGTCCCCGAACGAATGAAAGCCCCACCACGGCTCCCAGTTGCCGAACACGAAGTCGTCGCGGTTGGGCGGCGTGAAGTTCGTCTGCGCCGACGTCCATCGTCAGCCCGCCGCCCGGGGTGTCCTCGGCCCCGATCGCGTCGGGCGAGGCGAGGTTGACCGCGGTCTCGGCCTCGTCGGACATGCGCAGGACGGTGGGGCGGGCGTCGGAGCGGGCGACGGTGCGGACCGCCGCGGCGCCGGTCGCGAGCTGGTTGCCCTGCGCGTCGCGCACCTTGTACGTCACCGACGTCACCGCGCCGCCGAGGCCGCCCACGTCACCGTTCTTGCCGTGATCGATCGCGCGGAGCCAACCCTTGAGCGAGACCTCCTCGCCCGGCTTGTACATCTTGCGATCGTCGATCACGTACCAGGCGAGCTGCGTCGGCCGCGCCGAGCGCACCCAGCTGCCGTACTCGCTGTAGTAGCTGTTGTCGGTGAGGAACGCGACGTCGTCGCCGCGGGTCGCCGTCAGGAAGTGGGCGCCCTTCGGCCCGCCAGCGCCGAGCGCGAGCGTCGCGAGGCCCTTGCCGTCCGTCGTGCCGGCGATCTTGAACGGATGGAGCTCGAGCTTCACGCCGGGCGCGGCGGCGCCGGTCGCGAGATCGGTCGCGAACGCGACCAGCTGCTCGTGATCGAGGTAGGCGTCGAGGCCGAGCCGGGTCGACTGCACCCACGCGATCATCTGCGGGGCCGGGTAGCTCTGCTTCCACGGCGACGGCTCGACGACCACGATCGCGTTGCCGAGCCACGCCCCCGACGGGGTGCGCCTCATCGCCGGCGAGACGTCGACCGAGCTCTCGACGAGCCGGTTGCCACCCTTGGTCGTCGCGACGAGCTTGTCGAACACCTTGGTGCCCGGCAGCGTCGGCGGCTTGTCGTGGTTCCACCGCTCGCGCAGGTACCTGCCGTACTGATCGTAGTCGTCCGGCGTGACCTTGTAGATCCGCACGTTGAGGTCGTCGTAGTTGGTCGTGAAGAAGTCGAGCGTCGGCTTCCGCGCGCTGGGATCGACCACGACCATGCCGTTCGGGCCGAAGAACGTCGGCTCCGCGTCGCCCACCGCGAACGTCAGCGTCGTGTCCCGGCCGAGCGTCTGCCCGAACTCGTCGACGAGCTTGCCCGCGAGGCCGACCTTGTAGGTCGTGCGTGCGGTCGTGAGCCCCGCGAGCGTGATCACCTGCCCGTTCTGCTGGACGTGGAGGCCCGGGATCGCGGGCGTCACGGTCAACGAGGCCTCGTCGAACGCGTCGCCGTCGATCGGGTTGTTGAAGATGATCTGGAACGGCATGTTCGGGTGACACTCGCCACCCCAGCCGCACTCGCTCCGATCGATGCGCAACGGTGGGTACGTGCGGAACGTGTAGTGCTGCGGCGCCTTCGTCTTGTTCGGGCCCTCGGCCGACGGCATCCCGGCGGCGAGCTCGACGTCGACCTGGGTGTCCTGCGGGAACGGCCGGGTCGCGCGGAACGCGAGCCAGCGACCGTCCTGCTCGTCCTGCTTCGTCGCGGCGACCAGCGCGGCGACCTGCTTGTCCTTCGCGATCTCGGCCGCGTCGAGCAGGCGCAACGGCAGCGCCGCGCCGTTCGCGGTCACGTGGATCGACGCGAGCGCCGCCGCCGGATCGATCCGCTGATCGAAGCGCACGAACATCGGCGCGTCGAGCCGCTGCATCTGGTACGCGTCCGGATAGGTCAGGTTCGCCGTCGGCGGCGGCGTCTCGAACGTCCACGTCACCGCGGCCTTGCTGGTCTCGCCACCCGACGCCTTCGTGCCCGCCGGGACCACGGCGGTGTAGGTCGTCGCCTGCGGAAACCGGACCTGCGGATCGAACAGGATCGTGCGCGTGCCGATCCACCGCCAGCGCCCCGGTGGGGTCGGCGTCAGCTTCACGGGCTGGATCCGGGCGGCGTCGTCCTGCGAGGTCACCGCCACCATCGGATGGCTGAACGTGACCGACAGCTCGGGCGCCAGGGGCACCGCGCCCTCGGGCATGTAGCGCAGCACGCGCAGGTCCTGGCCGGCGTCGGTCGCCCTGGGCGGCAATAGCGTCGACGCGGGCGCCGGAAACTGCCCCGTGATCACCTGGCCGGTGCGCGGCGGCGGCAACGACTTCGCGCGCAACGCGAAGGCCTGCTGATCGTCGGCGTCGACCTTGATCGGCGTCGCGCGCGCGAGCAGCTGCTGCGTGTCGGCGTCGGCGAGCTTCTGCGCCGGCGCGAGCCGCGCGCGGTCGTACGCCGGTGGCCCCTGCTTGCCCTCGGTGATCCGGAGATCGAGCCCGTCGGGCAGGTCCTTGGTCTGGATCAACACCCGGTCCGAGATCGGCGCGTTGCTCCCCATCGCGGTCGTCGGTGGTGTTTTGGGCCCACACGAGAGCAGTTGCAGGACGGTCGCGAACGCCACGCCACGGGCGAAGTTCGAGTGCTTCATCTCGCGCGCGGTCATGACACATCGAGCGCGGCCATGCCCCCTCGAGGCGCTGATGAGTGGCGCTGTACCGCCGACGGACGGGTAGCTGTGGGGTTGTTGCACAGTCGATTGCGCAAGGATCTGCACAACGTCATGAAGGCGATCGGGGGCAAAGGTCCCATGGGGTGACACTTGACCCCACATGCAACCCTGCGAATTAATTGGATCTTGCGCCTCGAGATCGGCGAGGATGCTCAGGCGCGCGATTTGCTCCAAGGAGACCACATGACTCGCCTGATGACTCGTTCCCTGCTCCTCACGATGCTCGCCGCTTGCGGCGCGAAGACCAACGCGAGCCTCTGCGATCAGGCGAGTGTCACGCCCAACCCCGCCTGCAACACGGCGTGCGACCCCGCCCCGGGTGCGCCCGCGTCGTGTCCCGCGGGCTACTACTGCGCGCCCGACGGCAAGTGCGATGCGCAGTGCGACGCCACGCACGCCTGCATCGACGGCTACACGTGTGACCTCGCCGATGGCACCTGCCACCTCGACGACACCATCACCCCGCCCGGCCCCGACGCGAACTGCCCCTCGGTGCACGTCTCGGCGATGCCGACCACCCCGTCGGTGCTCCTCCTGATCGACCGCAGCGGCTCGATGAGCGAGACCTTCGGCGGCACCACGAAGTACAACGCGGTCCGCGACGCCCTCGTCGGCTCGGGTGGCGTGGTGACCGACCTCGAGGCGAGCGTCTACTTCGGCGCGTCGCTCTACTTCGAGGCCAACCCGTGCCCCGGCCTCGACAGCGTCCCCCGCGCCAAGAACAACAAGGCGGCGATCGCCGGCCTGTTCGCGGGCAACAGCCCGGGCGGCAACACCCCGACGCCGGTCTCGATCGACAAGGCCGTCGCCGAGTTCGGCGTCGTGCCGCCGAACAGCGCGCCGATCATCGTGCTCGCGACGGACGGCGAGCCGAACCAGTGCGGCAATAACGGCGCGGACACCAAGCCACAGTCGGTGATCGCGGCCGGCGCCTCGTACGCGGCCGGCATCCCACTCTACATCCTCTCGGTCGGTAACGCGGTGTCCGATGCCCACCTCCAGGCCATGGCCAACGCGGGCGCAGGCGTCGTCGCGGGTCAGCCCGACGCGCCGTTCTTCCGTGGCAACAACCCGGCGGATCTCAAGGCGGCGTTCCAGCAGATCATCGGTGGCGTGCTGTCGTGCGACCTCCAGCTCACCGACAACGTCGACCCGGGTCAGGCCAACGCGACGGGTAGCGTGACCGTCAACGGGCAGACGATTCCGCAGGGTACCGGCTGGGTCGTCGACGGCGACGGCCACACCCTGCACATCCTCGGCGCGACGTGCACCGACCTCAAGACGTCCGCGACCCCGACGGTCGACGCCGTGTTCGGCTGCGGCACGGTGATTTTCTAGTCACCTTCTAGGCGTCGCGAGCGGGCGCGCCATGCGAAGGGCGCGCTGACCGCGATCGTAGGTCGCCGAGTCATCCACGACGGTGAATCCGGTGCGCGCGTACAACCGCTGCGCGCCGGTGTTCGTTTCGGAGACCGTCAGCCGCAGCGTCGTGATGTGGCTCGTCGGCGCCACGCGCTCGGTCACCTCGATGACGTGATGGAGGAGCTTGCTCCCCAGCCCGCGCTGCTGGAACGCGGGGAGCACGGCGAGCGCGAGCAGATCCGCGATCACCACCGCGCTCGGGCTCGCGGGCGAGGCGCCAGCCACCACGGGCTGCGCGACCTGCCCAGGATCCTCGACGTAGAAGCCGAGCATCGCGAAGCCCCGACCACGCCCGTACAGGTCGTGATCGATCCACGCGAGCACGCCTGGCTGCTCGAGCCACGACGGCAAGATGCGGGTGTAGTCCCCGAGATCGAGATACGCGGCCGCACCCGTGGTGACGATCCACGGATGATCTTGGACCTCGGCCCGGCGGATCATGGACGGATCATGGCCAGCGCAGCGTGATCACGCGCGCCTAGCCAGCGAAGCCGCCACCCTCGGCGCCATGATCGACGCGCGCGGGCGCGACGGTCTTGGCGGCGGTGGTGGACGGTGCGGCGACCGGCGGCTTGCGTGCCGGGAGGGCGCTCATCGAGTTCATCGAGTTCATCGGCTGCACGGCGGGAGCAACGTTGGCCGCGAGCGCACGCAACGTGTAACTACCCGGCGACGTGCGGGCGAAGAGCGACGCTTCGCCCTTCTTCTTGAGATCCATCGAGAGGTCGCGCGCGACCACGGTATCCGGAGTCTTCGACTTGCTAGGAAGCCGCTCGCCCGCCCGCTCCACGATCTCGCGCACGGACATCGGCGTCGCGGTCTCGCGCAGGATCTCTTCCACCACAACAAGCGTACTCATGACCGTCTTGCCTCCGTCGAAAGAACTGCGTTGAGGGAGCCATCCTATCCGCCGGCGTTTCCGGAACCAGTCTTGACATCACTTTTTTTCGGCGACCCGCCACCACGCGTGCATACGGGACGGGGAGAGTCGTCGTACGCGTTGCGCGAACTGCCGATCTGAGCGAAAGCTACGCGCGCAAGCGCTCCACGGGAGACCTCAAGGGGAAACATGATCATGCCGGGAATCGTAGAAATCATCGCGTTACTGTTGTCGTTGGCCGGGTTCGGCCTGTCCTCCAACCCGAAAGCGCCGACGGCCGACCAGGCCCTCGAGTACGCGATGCCGGACGCCGACATCGTCGTGCACTTCGACGCCGCGTCGGTCATCCCCGGCAACTACAAGGTGTTGACCGGTCTCGCCGATCAGCCGCAGATCAAGGCGTCGCCCGAGTTGCAGAAGATCGTCCGCAAGGCGGTCAACGAGATCGAGGGCGCGCGCGGCCTCGCCAAGTCGACCACCGGCATCGACTTCACGACCGACGTCGACGACGGCACGCTGTTCGTCCAGGTGCCGGCGCAGGGTGATCCGCGCGTGGTCGCCTCGGTGCACGGCAAGTTCTCGGCCACGACGATCGACAAGATCGCCGGCATGACGAAGAAGCCGGTCCAGAAGGTCGGCGGCGGCGCGATGGTGCAGCCCGATCGCGAGGTCGCGGTCGGCGTCACCAAGAGCGGCGTGCTCATCGTCGGATCGACGCAGCTCGTGCAGGATCGCCTCGGCGACGCCTGGAAGGCGCCCACCCGCGCCGCGAACACCACGCTCGCGTACGCCGCCGAGGCGATCGCGCAGAAGCCGATCTACTCCATGATCGTGTCGCTGTCGGCCGACGCGCGCTCGCTCATCACCAAGAAGTTCGGCACCAGCCCGAACTTCCTCACCGACACGGTGTCGCGCCACAAGCTGTTCGCGTTCTCCGCGTTCCAGAACGGCATCGGCTGGACGTGGATCGACTCCAAGGCCACGGGCCTCGATCAGATGGAGCTGATGAGCCAGGGGTCGATCGAGTTCCTCCGCGCGGCGCAGATCGCCCCCCGCGCGTTCTCGAAG
>JAPLLF010000447.1 GCA_026387715.1 Pseudomonadota bacterium | reverse complement strand
GACACCTCCTTGCGATAGGTGACGCCACACCGAACGCAGCACCGGATCAGGATCTCGGATGCGCCCGAGGCTGGATCCGCGATCACCGACATCAGCGCCAACAGTACGACGGGTCGCCAAAAAAAACGCGTCCCGGGAAACCGGGACGCGTGGGTCGAATCAGGTCAAGTCAAATCAGCGCTGGTGGACCACGCCGATCGCGGCGACCCGCCCCGGGCCGTGGCAGATCAGGCACTGCTCCGAGGTCGCCGTCGCCGGCGGGTTCACGCCGAGCACCGCGGACCGCGTCGAGTAGAACTGACCGCCGTTGGCCTTCATGTGGTTGATGGCCGGCGCCGAGTCGTGGCACGCCGAGCAGGCGCCCGTGATCTGCGAGAGCACGAGCGTGTTGCCCGTCGCGTCGGTCGGCACGCCGGTGGCCGCGTTGTACGCGAACCCGGTGCCGTACGACGTCGTGCCGTCCGCGACGACGTACGGCGACACGGTGTAGTACGTCGAGTTCACCAGCGGGTTGGTGTCGTAGATGCCGGTCGCCACCGTCGAGAGCTGCATGTTGGGGATGGCGCCGAGGTTGGTCGCGCTGGTGAAGTCGTAGGTGTTCGCCACGTGGCACGTGGTGCACGTGTTGAGCGTGCCGGGGAACTCGACCTCGTCGTAGCCCGGGCCCGCCTCGGTGGGTTCGGGTTGTGACAGAACGAGCAGGTCGGGCCGTCGTTGCGCTGGCCGGCGTGGAACGTCGGCGACACGCCGAGCGCGCCGTGGCAGCTCTTGCACTTCGCGTTGTCGACGATCGGGCGCCGGCCGGTGTAGCCGGTCGCGACCTTCCACACGTTCGCGGCGGGGACGCTCAGGCCGCCCTGCGGCTTGCCGGGAGGGGTGCTCTCCACGAGCTGGTACTCCGGCACGTTGGTCTGCACGAGCGGCGGCGCGCTCGACAGCGAGTAGGTGTAGCCGAGGCCACCCGTGAGCATCTTCGCGCTCGCGGGGATCACGACGCCGGTCAACGTCAGCGTGTAGTAGCCGCCGACGGGGCCGGTCAGCGTGCCCGCGCCGGTGCCGGTCGCGGTGTTGTTCCAGATCTTCTTGATGTAGCCGCTGACCGACGCGTTGAAGTCCGACGGCGTCGTGTTGCCGTCCTGCGGCACCGCGAACGCGAAGTAGGCGCTCGGCGAGCCGATGAAGTTCGGCATCAGCTCGGTCGCCGTCCCCGGATCCTGGAACACCACGTCGGCGCCGTTGTTCATGAGCTTGAAGACCATCCGCGGACGCTTGACCGCCCCGTCGACCACGGTGTCGACGGTCTTGAGGTCGTAGGTGATCACCTCGGCGTTCGCCGGCACGTAACCACCCGCCGCGACGTACGACGCGTTGGTGTTGGCGTTCGTGCCGCCGGTGAGCCACGAGTTGTTCGGATCGGGCTTGGCGACGGGCTTGTGGAACTTCGCGGTCGCGAAGCCGGCCGTCGGGCCGTGGCAGACGGCGCACTCCGAGTCGACCTTGGGCCCGGCCGCGTGGTTACACGGGACCGGCTTGCCGTCGCTGCCGTAGACGAGGTTGCCGACGATCTGGCAGGTGGGCAGGGTCGCCGTCGTCGCGACGTCGAACGACACGTAGTCGTGGCAGCCCTTGCACGCGAGCGTCGACGGGTGCGACAGCGCCTGGTCGCCCTGCGCGGCGTTGCCGTGGCAGGTGTCGCAGTTGCGGATGTCGCGCGGGTAGGTCGCCGCGATGCCGTGGAACTGGTTGGCGGTCGCGACCTTCTCGCCGTTGTGGATGCGGTGGATGAAGCTCGCCGTGTCGGCCAGCGGGTTCGTCGTGCGCCCCGGGTTGTGGCAGACGTTGCACATGCCGACGTTGACGCGTCCGCCACCGTGGAACGCGGCCGAGGCCAGGGTCTCCGGCTTGAACTTCGCGTGGCACGAGTTGCAGCCGTCCTGCGACGCGATCTCGCGCACGAGTGGGGTCGCGGTCGGCGACGCCGGCACGAAGTAGTGGGGCGCGTTCGCCGCGGCGAACGTGTTCGCGTTCGTCGGGAACGCGAGGTCGGTCTGGCGCGAGGCCTGGATCCACACCACGTGGGTCTCGGCCAGCTTGGTGTCGTCGTACGCGACGGCCAGCGGGCCGTTCGTCGTCGCCGTGGTCGGGAAGGTGTACGTGTAGTCGCCTGCGCCGACGCCGTTCTCGACGAGCGTGCCGTGGCCCGGCGAGGTGCCGAGCGGGTTGAGGTTGGTCGGCTGGCCGAGCGGCGCGGCGGTGCTCGCCGACTTGGTGTACATCGTCAGCGGCGACACCAGGCCGCTGGTCGCGTCCTTGGTGAAGTAGCCGATGGCGAACCGCGGCTGGATGACCGTGTTCACCGAGTAGTTGCCGTTGAGGTCGAGCGGGAAGCCCCGGTCGTCCTTCAGCGTGAAGCGCACGGTGATCGGCGCGGCCGCCGCGGTGCTCACGTCCTTGTAGGCGATGACGATGCCCGTGCTCGGCGAGATCGTGCCGCTCGGCGCGATGTTGCAGACGTAGCTGGTCGCCGCCGCGTTGACCTCGGAGGCGTCGAGCACGCCGTCGTTGTTCGCGTCGAGACCGGTCTCGATCTTGGTGCCCCCGAACGGGCAGTTCGCGCCGGCGTCCTCGGGGCTCGTCGTGACGAGGGCGTTCTTGCCGCCGCCGTCACAGGTGTAGGTCGTCGACGTGACCTCGGACGCGTCGAGCGTGCCGTTGCCATTGCTGTCGATGCCGACCGTGATCCGGGTGCCCCCGTTCGGACAGTTTGTGCCCGCAGGTTCTGCGCTGGTCGCCACCAGGGAGCCGTTGGTGCCATCGGCCCCCGAGCTCCCCTGACTACCTGTACAGGCCGCGAGGCCCAGGATTACCCCAATGGGGACACGTAACTTGCGCATGGTAACCCCGCGCGGTGCAAATTTCGCGCCCCACAGGTTTTCGGGGGTTTTCGCGCAGCATTTGCGCGCTGCGTCAGGTGACTACAAATCAATGCGCGGAATCCGCGTCAGTAGTTTGTTGTCCGGTCCACGAGGTGGTGGCGAGGCTGCCCACGATCGAGCCGGCGTGCGTTGTCGATCAGGACCACGATGCATTTCTCGACGTAGTCCTCCCCGAGGCCCGCGACGTGCGGGGTGACCGTCAGGTTCGGCGCGGTCCACAGCGGCGACGACGGTGGCAGGGGTTCGGTCTCGAACACGTCGAGCGCCGCGCCGGCGATCCGCTCGGCCCGCAGCGCGTGCAGCAGGGCGGTCTCGTCGGCGATCCCGCCACGCCCGCCGTTGACGACGAACGCGTCGGGGGACATCGCGGCGAGCAGGTCGTGGTCG
>JAPLLF010001083.1 GCA_026387715.1 Pseudomonadota bacterium | reverse complement strand
GGACGAGCACGATCGGGGGCGCGTCGAGCGCGTCGAGGTCGGCCGCGTCGACGACCAGCTCGGCGTCGACGTGCCCGACCGCCGATGCGGTGAGGACCTGGTCGCCGGGCGCGACCCACGCCTCGAACGTCCCGTCGGAGGCGCTGTGAGTGGTGACCGCGATCGCGCGTCGCGACGGCCCGATCATCACGACCGCGTCGGCGAGGCCGGTGCCCCGCGGATCGCGGACACTCCCGACGAGGCGCACGCCACCGGCGGCGAGCGCGAAGTCGACCGCGTCGGTGCGGGCGGCGCTCTCGACGTGGACGTCGTCGGGACGCCGGCGCCCGCGGAACCCGTTCGCCGAGGCCCACACCGCGTACGTCCCGGCGGCGAGCTCGAGCGTGTACGCGCCGGTCGGGGTCGACGTCGTGCACGCCGGCGCGCCCCGGGCGTCGACGTTCGTCGCGCAGATCGTCGCCACGAGCGCCGCGCCACCCTCCGCGACGACGCGGCCCGCGATCGAGCCGGCCGCCCGATCGCGCAGGGCGCGGACCCACGCGCGATCGTGGCCGGCGCCCGCGTCGCGCGCGACGGACGGCGCCACGACCTCGTCGGCGCGACGGCAGCTGCGGACCACTACGAAACCGACGACGATCGCGACCATCGCGATCGCGAGGATGCCGGCGCGGGTCCTCGTCATCGTCGCGACGAGCGTACCTGATTCAGTCCATCATCTCGCCGGGGTACTCGCCGCCGTAGCCATAGCCGCCGTAGCCAGCACCCGCGAGCTCGGTGACCTTCTTCTCCAGCGCCTCGTCGAGCTCGGTGCCACGGTTCCGCAGGGCGCTGGCCGCGGTCGCCCGGAGCTGCGCCGCGGCGTTCGGGTCGTTGACGAGCCCGATCAGGGAGGTGTCGACCTCGGGACCACCGTTGTACGACGAGCCGATCGCGGCCATCGCGACGTTCTGATCGGGGTCGCGCATCATCGACGCCAGCTGCTTGGTCGCCTTGTCGTCGTCCATCTGCGCGAGCCCGGAGATCGACGCGAGCCGGTCCTCTGGCTTGCTCGAGTGCGCGGCGTCCAGGAGCGCGAGCTGCGCCCGCTCGTTGCCGACCTGCGCGAGCGTGCTGATCGCGATCGATCGGGTCGCCGGATCGGTGTCGTGCGCGAGCCGCACGAGCACGTCGGTCGCGTGGTCGTCCGGGTTCTGGGCGAGCGAGCCGATCGCCGCCATCCGCACGCTGGGATCCTTCGACTCGAGCGCGCGCTCGATCAGGCGACGCGCCTCGGGCGTCCCGAGGTTCGCGAGCGAGTAGATCGCGCTGCTCGCATTGCCCGCGGCCTTGGGATCCGCGAGCATGTCCTCGGCGAGTCGCAGCCCCTCCGGCGCCCCCTGCTGGAGGAGCTGTTGCATCACGGTCATCTTGATCTGCGGGTTGTCCTTCGCGGCCGCGAGCATGGCGGACTTCACGGTGTCGGTCAGGCCGATCTGCGACAGCGCGTTCGCCGCCATCGACGCGAGGTCCTTGTCCTTGCCCGACAGCGCGGTGATGAGCGCCTGCCGGGCCTCCTCGGTGCCGAGCCGGCCGAGCACCGACGCGGCGTAGGACGCCTCGTCGCGCCGCCCCGAGAACATCGAGTCGATCAGCAGCTGCCCCAGCGCCGGATCGCTGGGACGCGACATCGCGAGCATGTCCAGCGCGCTGACCCGCGTCTGGCCGTGCGTGTGGCCGGCGATGTCGACGAGCGCATCGAACGCCTTCGACGTTCCGGCGTCGGCGAGCATCCGCATCACCTCGACGCGATCGTTGCGCGACCCCTTGCTCGCGAACTCGACCGCGACCGCGAGCGCCTCGGCGTTGTCGGTCTTGAGCAGGCGGGGGAGCGCTGCCCGACGATCGGCGTTCGAGCCCTGCTTGACGATCGAGAGCAGGGCCGCGTCGATGTCGTCACCCTGCATCTGCGCGAGCTGCGCGAGGGCGCCGCAGATCTGCGCACGCTCCGACAGCGCGGCCTCGATCAGGAGGTCCCGCGACTCCTTGCCGCCGAGGCTCGCGAGGGCCTGCGCCGCCGCTGGCGCCGACTGCCGATCGCCGATCTTCAAGATCTTGCCGAGGATCTCGATCGCCTTCGCGCCGCCGATCTCGCCGACCGCGAGCACCGCGGCGTAGCGCGTCTGGATCGAGCCGCTGAGCGCCGCCTCCTCGAGGACGGGCAGCCCACCCTCGCCGGCCTTGCCGAGCGCGGAGAGCGCAGCGTTGACGAGCTGAGGATCACCCGACTTCACGATGATCACGAGCTTCGCGAGGAGCTGCTCGTCGACTGTCTCGATGGACGCCAGCGCCGCCGCCGCGAGCCGGGTGTCGCTGGAGTCGACCAGCCGCATGAGGGCGGCGTCTGCCACCGGGGTGGAGATCGGGCCGAGCGCGTAGACCGCCGGGCCCGCGCTGTTGAAGTCCGACCCCGACGCGAGGGCCACGAGCGTCTCGACGGCTCGATCGCTCCCGATCTGCCCCAGCGCGGCGATGGCCGTCGTCTGGGCGGGATCACCGTGGTGATTCGCGATCTCGGTCAGGATGGTCTCGGCGCGAACGCTCTGCGTGTGGCCGAGCCCGCCGATCGACGCCAGCCGGACCGTCGGGCGATCATCGTTCGCGAACGCCTGCAGCACGTCGACCGCGTGCTCGGTTCCGATCCGGCCGATCGCGGCGAGGATGGTCTCGGGAACGGTGCGGCGGGGATCGTCGATCAACGGCCGCAGCGCGTCGATCGCCGCATCGTCACCGACCAGGCCCAGCTTCTCGGCGAGCATCGCGATGTCCTTGCCGCTCTTGGCAGCGAGGATCCGCTCGACGAGCTCGGGCTGCGACAGCCCCGCGGCCTCGGCGGAGATGTGCAGGGGAGCGCGGAACTTGCTGGGAAGCGTGCTCGAGCGCGAGACGCGCTCGGCGGGCGTGTTCGAGGCCGTCCCACCTGCACCGCGGATCAGCAGCGCGTAGCCGGCGACGCCAGCGAGGAGAGCAGAGGCAAACTTCCAGCGGGTAGTGGGATTCACGGGGCTCCTGAAGTGTCAGTGTCAAACGAACGCTCGGAGGTATCGGTCTGTTCCACAGACAACTCTCGTGCCGGAGGGTTTCCACCAGATCTCGCGGACATCGGCGCGACTGCCGACGTGTAGGTGCGGGGTAAGTCCCGCGGTCTGCGGGTCCTACCCCGCACCGGATGGGCGGCCTCACCTCATTGACGTCCGTGATCGGCGTCCTCCAGACTGTAGCTATGCTGACGCAGGAGCAAACCACCGAGCTGCGTACCCGTCTCCAGGCGGAAGTGACCCGCCTGGCCGACCACGCACACACGGCGCTCGACTTCACGATGGACCGCGATCGCGACCGGATCGGCCGTGACTCGATGGACGAGGCGACCGAAGAGGAGACCTACTCGACGCAGCTTCGCCTACACGATCGCGAGACGTTCCTGCTCGAGAAGATCCGGGAGGCGATGCGTCGCCTCGAGGCCGGGACCCTGGACGAGTGCGAGGAGTGCTCCGAGCCGATCGGCTTCAAGCGTCTGCTCGCCCGCCCGGTGACGACGCTGTGCTTCGACTGCAAGACCGCTCGCGAGCAGGTCGAGTCGGAGCACGCCCCGACCGAGACCTGACCGACTGAACCGCGTTTGGGGGTCTCCCTCAATCGCGGCGCGGTTTTGCCACTTGCGAGCGACCTCTGATACAGTTCCACCGACCTCGGGATGCGCGATCGATACACGATTACCGAGCGACTCGACCACGGCGGTATGGCCGAGGTCTTCCGCGGCGTCGCGGAGTCGATGGAAGGGTTCAAGAAGAACGTTGCGATCAAACGCATCCTTCCGAATCTGACCAAGAACCAGAAGTTCGTCTCGATGTTCCTCGACGAGGCGCGGCTCTCGCTGTTCCTCCAGCACGCGAACATCGTCCAGGTCTTCGACATCTCGAAGACCCCGGACAACGCCTACTTCCTGGTGATGGAGTTCGTCGATGGGTGCAACCTCAAGGGGCTCATCGAACGGCAGAAGCAAAAGGGCAAGAAGATCGACACGGCGCACGTCATCTACTTGATGATCGAGTGCTGCAAGGCCCTTCAGTACGCCCATAGCCTCGAGAACCCCGAGACCAACGAGCCGCTCGGCATCGTCCACCGCGACATCTCACCACCAAACATCCTGCTGTCGAAGAACGGCGAGGTGAAGCTGGTCGACTTCGGGCTCGCGAAGGCGAACAGCCAGATCGAGTCGACGGATCCGGGCGTGGTGAAGGGCAAGTTCAGCTACCTCTCCCCGGAGGCGGCCAGCGGTCAGGTCGTCGATCACCGCGCCGACATCTTCGCGGTCGGCATCATCCTGTGGGAGCTGTTCACGACGCGTCGCCTGTTCTTCGGCGAGACCGACTATCAGACCGTCGAGCTCGTCCGTCAGGCGCGGGTCCCCTCGATCGCCCAGCTCAACCCCGAGATCGAGCCGGAGCTCGAGGGCGTGGTTCGTAAGGCGCTCGCGCGCGAGCCCGACGACCGCTACCAGAGCGCCGCGGATCTCGGCGACGCGCTCGCGCAGTACCTGTTCTCGCGACGGATGAAGGTCACGGCGCGCGACATCCAGGGCCTCGTGCGCGACGCGCAGGTCGAGATGATGCGCAAGCGGTCGGTCGAGCCGAAGCAGTCGCTCATCGACAACCTGATCGTCGACGAGATGCAGAAGATGACCTCGCTCGTCGACGGCGAAGAGCCGGGCGCAAACCAGGATCACTCGCAGAGCCTCGATCCGAACACGTTCATGGACACGTCGCAGTGGTCGGGCGAGCTCGGGATGAACTCGCAGCAGCAACCGGCCCACAAGCGCAACGTGCGCCCCTCCCAGGTGCCACCGAACAAGCCGCGCAGCCAGCCGCCGGGCGCGGCGGACAACCTGGACTCACTCGAGCAGATCCTCGAGCCCGCCGATCGAACCGGCATGCGCCGTCGCGACGAGGCGAAGCCGAAGTGGGCGCTGATCATCGCGCTCATGCTGCTGCTCGCCGCGGGTGCCGCGGTCGCCGTCGTCATCGCGATGAAGTAGGTCGCCGGCCTTGCGAAGCCTACGAGTCCGGCTTTCGCCGGCTCTGGGTAGCGGCCTCTACTTGCGGAGCTTCTGAAGTTCGTCGAGCTCGGGGCTGGCTGGGGCCATGTCGCCGACCCGCGTGATCGCCTCGGACAGCGCCTTCGGGTTGCGCGTCACCGCGGCGAGCTGACCGTACAGCTGCCAGGCCTGGACCGAGTCCGGGTCGAGGGTGACGGCCGTCTTCGCGAGGTCGAACGCCTTCTTGGGGTCGCCGAGCTTCTGCATCACGTCGGCATGGAACAGAAACGCGTCGTAGATCGTCGGATCGGCGAGCTCGACGAACTCCAGCAGATCGCGCGCCGCGGCCAGGTTGGCGTTGGCCATCACGCCGATCACGGCCTGGCCGAACTCGACCTGCGCGGTGCGCCGCCGGGGCGCCTTGATCTTCGCGTAGGCCAGCTTGGCAGCGTCGTAGAGCTTCACCGCCTCGTCGAGCCGACCGTTCGCGATCGCGAGCTTGCCACCGACGATGCTCGCCTCGGGGCGATCGCGGAGCCGTGTCGCCACGAGGTCCACGAGCTTCTTCTCGAGCTCGCCGTGGGCTGCGTCGGTCGACAGATCCGCGAACACGATGTCCGCCGCGAGGTAGATCGTCTCGAGATCCACGTCGCTGCCGTCGAGCGCGATCGAGATCCGCTTCGCCGCCTCGGCCGTGTCGCCGCGCCGGAAGAACAGCCGGGCTCGCTCGCGTTCGACCTTCCAGGCGAGCATGCCGGCGGAGCCCGGCGTGATCTGGTCGAGGAGGTTCGCCGCGCCGCCGTGGTCCCCCACGAGCATCCGCGCCCGCGCCGCCTCGACGAGCACCGCGGCCGGCGGCTTCGCGCCCGCCTCCATCACGAGCGCATCGAACGCCGTGCGCGCCCCCTGCGGATCGTGATCCTCGAGCAGGAGCAGCGCCAGCTCGAAGCGCGCTTCGAGGTTGCCAGCGGCGACCGGCTCCGCGAACCGCTCGCGTGCCTCCTGCATCATCCCGAGCTCGCGATAGGTGCGACCGAGCTCGATGCGGATGCGCGTCCCGTCGGGCCCTGGGGCCTTCTCGATCTTCTGCAGGACCGCGAGGGCGTCCTCGCGCGTCGCCGGATCGCGCCGGAGGATCGCGGCGTGCGCGAGCCCGATCGCGACCGTCGTGCGCTCGAGATCCGACTTCTTGTCCGCATCGACGAACCGCTTGATCCGCATCTGGGCGGCGTCCCCCTTGCCGCGCGCGAGATCGACGAGCGCGAGCCCGGCGACCGCGAGATCGAGCCGGTTCGACGTCGCGGCCGCGGCGCCCTCGAGCTCGGTCGCGGCACCATCGACGTCGTCGTTGGCGAGCTTCGCGAGGCCCAGCACCGCGCGTCCGCGTGGCACCTCGGCGGCGGCGGTGCCCTTGCTGCCGAGGAAGTCGAGCGCCTCGCCCGGCTTGCCGAGCGCGACCTCGAGCTGCGCGAAGATGATCTGGGCGCGTCGGCTCGTGGGAAAGCGCTGGAGAGTTTGCGAGGTCGCCCGCTCGACGAGGGCGGGATCGCCGAGATAGAGCAACGTCTCGATGGCCGCCTCGGCGAAGCGTTGATCGTCGACGCCGACGTTCGCCGCGGTCTCGAGGTGCGCCCGTGCCGCGCTCCCCTCGCCCGCCGCCCGATCGAGCTGCGCGAGCGCGAGGTTCGCGAGCGCGACCTGCATCGGCGAGACGCCACGCTTCTGATCGGCGACCTTCCTGGCAGCCTCGGCGACGAGCTCGTCGAGCGGCTTGCGCGACTCGGCGAGCGTCGCCGGGGTCGCGTTTGCCAGCGCCAGCAGCAGCGCGCGATCGATGATCGCCTCGGGTTGATCGGGCGACAGCTTGAGCGCGTCGTCGATCGCGGCGAGCGCGGCGCGCCAGTCGGCGATGGTCGCGTACGCGCGCGCCAGCCCGAGATAGTAGTTGGCGCGCTTGTCCTTCGCGATCGCCTTGCCCAGGACGTCGATCGCGACCTTCACGTTGCCGTCGAGCATCGCGAGCTGGCCGGCCACGTAGAGCGTCGCGGGGTCGTCGGGGGCGAGCTTCTGGGCGCGCTCGATGGCGGCCTTCGCCTGCTTGGGCTCGTGCGCGGCGAGCGCGATGAACGCGGCGCCGATCGCGACGTCTCCTCCGCCCGTGTCGCCGAGAGCGTCGATCGCGATGCGGGCCTCCGGCGCGCCGTCACCGTACTCGAACGCGAGCAACGCGCGCACGCG
>JAPLLF010000591.1 GCA_026387715.1 Pseudomonadota bacterium | reverse complement strand
GCAGCGCGCCGACCACGCGCCGACCACGCTGACTGACGACGATGACCTTGCGCGCCGCGAGCTTGCCGAGGATCGCCCGATCGATCTTCGCGAGCTCGGTCCACAGCAGGACGATCGGCTGAGCGCCCTCCGAGATCACCGAGCGCGACCGGCCCTCGCGAACGCGCGTCACGTCGGTGATGCTGGCGAGCAACCCCGCGCGCGCGACCGCCGCGCTCGCGGGGCGGCGATCCGGTTCCTTCGCGAGCAGATCGTGACACACCGCCTCGAGCGCGAGCGGCACCGCGACGAGCGCGCCGACGGGCGGTGGCCGCAGGGCGGCGTGCGCGCGCTCGAGCGTGGCCGCATCCCCGACGAACGGCGGGCGACCCGCCAGCAGCTCGTAGAGGACGCAGCCGAAGGCGTAGAGGTCCGCGCGTGCCGTGATCGGTCGGGGGCGCCCCGTCGCGTCGACGAGCTGCTCCGGCGGCATGTACTCGAGGGACCCGACCTGGACGTGCGCGGCGGTCGGATCGTCGGGGTCGTCGGGCAGCTTGCGCGCGAGCCCGAGGTCGAGCAGGACGATGGAGCCATCCGCGCGCCGCACGAGGTTGTCGGGCTTGAGATCGCGATGGGCGTAGCCGGCCGCGTGGACCCGCTCGAGCGCCGCGAGGATGGCCACCCCGACCGCGATCGCCTCGGCGAGCGGGACCTTCTGGGTCGCGATCAGGTCGGCGAGGTTCGTGCCGGCGATCCGCTCCATCGCGATCCACGGGCGGCCGTCGGCGAGCACCCCGTGGCCGAGCAGCGCGGGCACCGTCGGTGCGCCGATCGCGACCATCGCCTCGGCCTCGCGGGCCATCCGCGCGCGCGCGAGCTGGTGATCGGCGTGCGCCACCTTGAGCACCCCGCCGTCCACGATCTGGAAGACCTCGGCGAAGCCACCCCGGCCGATGCGTTCACCCAGCGGGTGCGACCACGTGGGTGTCGCGCTCGTCGCGATCGAATCGATCGATTCGATCGATTCGATCGATGAGGCAGCCTCGTCGGGTGCGATCGGATGATCGAGGCACGCGCGTGCCGATCGCAAGCGACGGTGACAGGTGGAACACCGAGCCACGCTACACTGTAACGGAGTGGGCGCTGATCGAGTCGTGGTAACGTGTCCCAAACCGATGCTCGAGAACGTCATCGAAGCCATGGTCGATGCGGTCGTGGTGGTGGGTGTGGAGGGTCGGATCACGCTGACCAACACCGCGACGCTGCGGTTGACCGGCTACACCAAGGAGCAGCTGGTCAACGTGCCGATCGCGGCCCTGCTGGTGGACGAGAAGTCCGGCCTGCGCACCGTCGTGCGGCGACGCATCGAGGACGGCGACGTGCTGCGGCGCGAGGAGTCGTGGCTCGTCACGTCGAGCGGGCAGCGCATCCCCGTGTCGGTGACCGGGTCGCCGGTGCTCGGGGAGGATGGCTCGTTCCAGGGGATCGTGCTCGTCGCCCACGACATCCGCGAGCTGCGTCGCCTCCTCGCGGACCGCGAGGCCGAGATCGTGCGCCGGCGCGAGGTCGAGGAGGAGCTGCGCACCGCGAAGGCCTCGATCGAGGAGCGCCTCGATCAGTCGCGCTCCCAGCTGCTGCTCGCGGAGCGCCGCGCGACGCTCGGCACGCTGGCCGCGGGCGTCGGGCACGAGCTCAAGAACATCGCGCAGATCCAGATCTCGACGGTGGACGAGATCATCGCGGCGATCGCCGCGAACGAGGATCTCAACGACGTCATCCGCGCGGTGCTCCCCGATCTCGAGCGCGTGTCGACGCACATCACCGAACACGGTCGCCGCCTGCTGCAGCTGGCCAAGCCCGGCCCGGACCACGTCGAGAAGTTCGATCTCAACATCGTCGTCAAGGACATGATCGTCATGCTGCGCGGCGCCGGCAAGCTCCGTCGGCTCGAGGCGACGGCCACGTTCGACCGCGCGCCGATCTACGTGACGGTCAACCGCACGCGCATCGAGCAGATCCTC
>JAPLLF010000174.1 GCA_026387715.1 Pseudomonadota bacterium | reverse complement strand
GGTCACCAGGCCGATGCGCGCGCCGGACGCACTGGCACGGATCGCCTGCTCGAGCGCGCCGCGCACGCGCGCCACGAACGCGCCGACCGGCTCGACGTCGTCGGCGGTCCACGCGTCGCTGCTCCAGCGGTCGAGGATCGTGCGGAACGCCTCGTCGCGCAGGCGTGGCGTCGGTGACGTCTCCAGGGCCGCGAAGTGCGGATCGCTCGCGACGAGCCGCGGCACGAAGTGGTGCAGCATCTGGAACGCGGGGTACTCGGCGAGCCCGGCCAGCTCGATCGCGGCGGGGAGGGATCCGGTCGCCGCCGCGTGCTCGAAGGTCTGCCGTTGCCGCACGTGCGGGCCGACGTAGATCGGGCCCAGCCGCGCGCTCGCGAGGTGCGCGCCGAGCGCGCGCGCCTGGGCGATGCCACGGGTCGACAGCCGATCGTAGTCGGGCTCGCCGTACGACGCCTGGCCGTGCCGGATGAGGAACAGCGAACCCACGCGTCGGCAGCCTATCACTCGCCCGGTTCGTCGATCACGTGCCGCGTCGGTACCAGGCGAAGGGCGCGACGGCGATGCCCTTCGTCGGGTCGCCCGCCCATGCGGCGTCGACGCCGTGCGCGCGGAGGACCGCGACGATCTCGTGCCCGAGCGCGATCGTCGCCGCGTCGTGCTCGGCGTCGTTCGACGTGTACGCCCCGAACGCGAGCGCGAGCCCCTTGCCCTGGATCGCGCGCTCGAGATCCTGCTCCTGGTAGAAGCACGCCCCGCGCGGTGGCGTGCCGCGCGCGCGTAGCTGGTGGGCGACGCCATTGGCCTCGGCCCAGCCGTCGCTCTGGGTGAAGCCCGCGCCTTGCAGCGCGACGATCCCTTGCCGCTGCAGCTGCTCGAACGCCGCGTCGATCCCGTCGTTCACGCAGGGCGTCGGCGCCACCTTCGCGCGCAGCGCGGTGCGCTCGGTGTCGGCGACCCACCCGAGCAGCTCGCGGAGGCCCTGTCCGCCGTCGTCGTCGTCGTTCGTCGCGTCGCGCTTGACCCGGGCGCGCACGTCGGCTTCCCGGTAGCGCTCCTCCATGGTCATCGCCGGCTGGGTGCGCGCGGCTCGCTCGTCGAGGCGTAGCTGGGTGAGGTCGCGGGCGATGCCGTCGATCAGCGCGTCGACCTCCGCCCGGGTCTTGAGCCCGCTGCGGACGACCATGACCACCCGGCTCGCGACCTCTTCATACCGCCTGGGGACGGTGCGCTCGCGGGGCCGGCCGGTCGCCGTGAAGGGGGTATCGAGCCCGGCGGTCTCGTCGAGCATCACGAAGCCGTCCGCCAGCCGCTTGTCGCGCTCGGCCTCGAGGAAGGCCTGGGCTGCTTCTTCGGACTTCAGCTCCCGCGCCTTGGGGATCCCGGGCGCCGAGATCTTGCCGCGCCGGGTGTACACGACCCGCCCGCGCCGCTCGGCGAGCCACAGGGCGGGGCCTTTGGCGAGCCGCATCGCGCCAGGATACCGCGCCCTCGCGCCGTCAGAAGTACATCCGGCAGCTCTTGCAGTAGAACCGCAGGTGCTCCTCGACCCACGCCATCGGCGCCTCGCATTGCGGGCACGCCGGCGACGGGCCCGACGACACGGTCTGGGGCTTCGGCGGCGGCAGCGCCACCGACGCCGTCGTGATCGGGATCTTCGAACCGGAGGTGTGGGCCTCCGCGATCGGTGGTGAGTCCTCCGTG
>JAPLLF010000351.1 GCA_026387715.1 Pseudomonadota bacterium | reverse complement strand
TCAGTTCCGTTGTTCGCACCTGCCGCAAACAGGGTCGCCACGTCTTCGAATATCTCGTTCAGGCCGTCAACGCGAGGCTACGCAATCGCAGGCCGCCGTCGCTGCTCGTTGCTGGGTAGTGCGCCCGGTGAACGCGTACTTCTGGAAGGCCTGCGGGAACTACAATCGGCACTTTGATAACGTGGCCATTCCTGTCTACATCAGCAACCATGCCACTGGGGGGCTTCAGCTACTTAAGAAGACGGCGACGACCAACTGGACACTCACCGAGCTCGCATTTCAGGTTCGAATGGGCATTGCTGAGTTCAACAACAATATTGGCGTACCAGCGAGACTTTACTATTCTGGACAGCTCAATTCCCTTACGGTCTCGTCGGGGATTATCATCACGAGCAACGCCACACTAGATCAGGCCGCGGCTCATGGATACCCTGGAACCCCCTCATGCACAGCCCCGACACGTGGCATGATGGTCAATGGAGGAATCCAAGCGCAGCGCTATGATGAGAACGGCATCGAGAGAATCTGGGTCGCTAGTCCAGATATTGGCGGAAACGACCTTTTCATTCTCATGACGCACGAACTTGGTCACGTCCTAGGCATGCCTCATTCGAGAGAGAACAGTGGAGCACAACTCCAATTTCTTGATAGCGGCGGGCATTCCTACGTGTCGTCACCCTACATTCTCATGCACTGGTCAGGGCCTGTGAATATTCGGCATTGGACGCGTTATGAGAAGGACACACTGCGAAGCGTCTATGGCACTAGACAAGGCGTCGACTACCACTACCAAACAGGACCCGGTCGAAGCTACGGTGCGAGTTTCAAGGCCTTTACAACTCAGCCCTCATCGAGCATCATTCTTGGTCCGGGCAAGTCGTCGGAGAACGGACCAAAACAGTTCTATTCCTGGGTCGAACCAACACAAACCGCGCTTGGAACGGGGCGCACGTGGAACTCGTTCGCGAGTTTTGGAACGTTATTCGAAATCACGGGTACAGCACCAGCTGTTGGTTTTGGAGGGGGGGAGGTTCGCGCGTATTGGCTCGAGCGAGATCCGCCGCAGACGCTCCCCGATCTCCATCTTGCAAACTATGCCGGAAACTTTGTCTACAAGCAGTTGCGGTGGATGAAGTCCACCAATGGGGGTGCGAGTTTCAGCATCCAAGGAGGGCTAACAGATCCCTCGGGGGGCTTCCCATTAACGACATGGACCGACAACGTATCGGTTGCGTACGATCCGTTTCGAAGCGTTTTCCTGGTTGTATGGCTTGATCTCCAACATACTGTAAACATTCTGACAATGCCAGCGCCAGGCAGCGCTCAGGTCGGCAATGTGAGAACTGTCCTTCCCCTCACCCAACGTTTCTGGGAAACTCCAACCATCTCTTGTGACGGAGCGGGGACCTGCGGCATGGTCGGAATCCCGGCGGACATGGCACCATATCTCACAACTCTCTGGGGCACAATCGGAACCTCAGGATCTTGGACCACGCTCGGCACTGAATGGCATGGTGGATTCCCCATGATCGAGACAGCAACAATTACGTACCAATCAGTCCCTAAAACATGGCTCCTTGGGTACCTCGCCCTCGGCGATGACAAAGTGTTCACCCAAACAAGAACCACGGGTTCGGCTTGGACCGTTCCATCCTCACCTCTCTACACATCGACGAAGGCGCTCTCAGCTCCGTCGTCAGGCTCATTCCAGTGCGCGGGGTGTGTGATGCACAGCGTTGTGGAGTTCAATGAGTATGGTCCGTAGCCACATCACTTTTATCGCTCTCGTCGCCTGCACCCACGAGCCTTCATCTCCGCGTGATGCGAGTACGGTTGGCGTCGACGCGACAAGCAGCGATGGAACGACCTCGTCATGCAGCACGATTTTTCAGACGGGTTGCAATCCAGGCTACAAATGCACAATCACCGACCATGTCACATCCTCCGTTGGCTGCAGAGCGGCTGGGAGTCTTGTGGAAGGAGCGGAGTGCCTTGACAACGACGACCAATGCGCTTCCGGACTGATTTGCAGGTCAAGTGTTTGCCGGGCATTTTGCGATCGTTCAATCCCTGATGGCATTGGTGCGTGCATGGCCGGTCTCTGCGGGGACGGGGAACCAGCCTATTGCTCTGAAACTTGCTCTCCACTCATCGACACTTGCCCTCAGGGCACCGAGTGCTTCTATCCCCTCGGTGCGGGATCGCCTGGTTGCCTGACTCCTGGTGCGAAATCTGAGGGTGATTCTTGCAACGCAAGGCGGATCCAGTCCTGAGCGCTCGACGGCGCACGCATGAAATTCGTGGTGCTTGACGGCGACGCTTGAACGGCGGCCGAAGGAGGATCAGCCTCGGCGGTATGGCCAGCAAACCGAGACGAGTCAGCGCCCGAGCCA
>JAPLLF010000087.1 GCA_026387715.1 Pseudomonadota bacterium | reverse complement strand
TCGGTGATGTCGAGCACGCCGCCGGGGAACCGATGGCCCGCGAGCAGGTTCCGGATCACGACGTCGATCGCGAGCTTCGTCCCCGGGATGACGTCGGCGCCGTCGGCCGGCAGCTGCCAGCGCGCGCCACCCTTGCCATCGTCCACGCGGGCGCCGGCGATGTCGATCGACGCGACGCCGACGAGCTTGGCCTGCAGCTTCGCGAGGTGCTCGCCGTCGCCGCGCATCGACGCCATCCACGTGTGCCCGCCGAGGAAGCGATGCGACGCCAGCGTGCCGTCCTTCGCGCCATACTCGTCCTTGCTCGCGGGCTCGCGCTCCATGTGGCAGTCGATGCACGACTTCTTGTCGACCTTGTCGACCCGCGCCATGCCGTTGCCGGTCCACGCCGAGTTACGCCACACGCCGGGCTCATCGAGGCCCGACAGGTGCACCGGCATCCCCATGTCCGCCGACAGGAAGCCGCGATGACAGCCGACGCACAGCTCGGTGCCGAGCGTCTTCACGCCGACCTGCTGGCGGTGCTTCGCGATCGACGCGGGATCACCGAGCGTCGGCGCGTCGAGCGGGGTGCGATTCCAGACGTAGCTGCCGTTGCCGTCCTTCGTGGTGGACTCGATGCCGTGGCACAGCCGGCAGGTGACGCCGGAGTGCGCCCGGAGATCCGCCGCCGGCACCGCCGCCGGGGCGGTCATCAGCCCGTCGACCATCAGCGGCATGTCGTGGCAGCCGCCGCAGTGCTGCGACGCGGGCTTGCCGAGCTGCGTGCGCGCGAGCTCGACGTTGACGCGATAGATCGGGTTACCGAACGACGCGAAGCTGTGCGCGCTCGTCGACCACTGCTTCGCCGCGTCGGGGTGACACGTCGCGCAGCTGTCGACGTCCGACAGCATGTTGCCGTCGCTGACCTCGCCCGCCGTCGCGACGGTGCGGTCGATCTTCACCAGGCTCGGACCGAACTCACCGGGCACGCTCGGGATCAGCGGCTCCGCGACGACCAGCTTCGCGGGTGGCGCGACCGAGTGGACGTCGCGTCCGCCGCCGCACGCCGCGACGAGGACGAGCACCGCGATCCACGCGCGCATGACTAGCGCGGCTTCCGGCGGCGCGCGACGACGAGGCCCGCGAGCAGGGCGCTGGCGCCACCGAGGAGGCCGAGGCCCATCGCCTTGATCGGCGTGCCCGCCTTCGCGGGCGCCTTGGGCGAGGGCTTGGGCGGCGGCGGCGTCGTCGGCGTCGTCGGCGTCGGCTTCGGCGACGTCGCGCGGATCTTCTTGAACCCGATCTCCCACAGGTCACGACCGATGTGGTTGCCGAGCGGGAAGTTGCGGGGCGCGAACGCCACCTTGCTCGCCGCGATCGTGCCGGTGTCACCCTCGTAGTCGTCGGGGGGACCGCCCCACACGCCGCGCTGCGGGTTCTTGCACGCGATCGCGCCCGTCCACCAGTGGCGGACCGCGTAGCGCGCCTGGAAGTAGTTCTCGGTGCTCGCGACCGCGCCGTACTCGAGGCCGTCCTTGCCCCGCACCTCGCGCCCGCCGGGCATCGGCTTCGCCTCGCGGAACCGCAGGTCGTCCTGCATGTCGGCCTTGCCGTAGCGCGCGTGCAGGCGCGTGAGCACGAACGTGCCCTGCGCGACCTGACCACCGACGATGTCGCCGCCGAGCGTCATCAGATCGGCCTGGCTGACGTCGAGATCCGGACACGGATCGCAGTGGTAGCGAGGCTTCGCGGTCCACGCGTACTCGGTCACCACGCTCTTGGGGTTCGCCTCGATCGTCTTGTCGAACAGCGACGCGTAGAACTCGCCGAACCGCGCCTTCACGGTGCCGGTGACGTCGAAGTTCGTCGGGATGAACACGTTCCTGTAGTTCGCCACCTCGTAGCGCTTGTCGCCCGAGATGATGTTGACGATCAGGTCCTGCTTGCCGGCGCTGTTGGCCATGCCGAGGCGGATCGGCAGCGCGAAGTCCTCGCTGTCGTAGTGGAACCGGATCGGCGACAGCGCGGCGTGGCCGTCGACCATCGTGACCTTTTTGGGGTCGACTCGGGCGACGAAGAACTTCTGGCCGGACTCGACGTACGGCCGGAGCAGCGGCTCCGCGCCAGCGGGGATCTTGTAGTGGTTGGCATTGAGCCAGGTCTCGAGGCCCGTGGCCTCGGTCGCCGACAGGATCACGATCTGGTACTCGGCGACGTCGAACTTGGCCTCGACCTTGACCGTCTCCTTCTTCATCTCGTCGCGGTCGCCGCCGCGGGCGCTGGACTTCATCGGCATCGGCATCTTCATGCCGTAGCGGCGGCCGGGCTCCACCGGCGCGGGACACGGATCCTGCTCCCAGTACTCGACGAGCCGCGGCGAGCCGAGCGAGTCGACGTGGTCGAACACCGCCTTGGGCAGCGTCTTGACGTCGGTGTCGTGCAACACCACCGGCACGGGCACGACCATCGCGAAGTCCTCGAGCGGCCCCTTGAAGTCGTTCTGCATCGACAGCACGGTCCGCGTGCCCTGCCGCATCAGCACGACCTGGGTCGCGTCGTTGAACAGCTTGCCGCCCGTGCCGCTGACGTAGAACCCGCAGAACGCGTCGGCGGTCTGGCCGCTCGCGGCAAGCACCCCCAACGTCAAGGAAGCCGCGCCGATGATCCCGAGTCGCTTCATGTTCACCCTCGTCTGCTAACGCGCCCATCGCGGCATCGGTCTCACGACCGACGTCGTCGACGCCCGAGCATGCCACCGACGGCGAGCACCCCGAGACCCAACCCGGCGAGATCCGTGGAATCGCTCGCCTGACAGCCGCAGCCACCCGTCTTGGCCGGCGTGGTGGATGGCGCCGATGTAGGTTTCGCGGAGCCCTCCGGGGTCGCGACCGGCGTCTTCGGATCGATCCCACCGACCGGCGCCGCGATCGTCGTGATCACCGCCGACTTGAGATCGATCTCCGGCACGTCGCGCTCGACCACGTCCGGCAGCGCGACAGCGCCACGCGGCGCGAACGCGAGATCGGTCGCCGGCTTCACGCCGGTCGGCACGAACCCCGGCTGCGACGCGACCTCGCGCGGCGGTCCGCCCCAGCGGAACCGCTGCGGGTTGTCGCACTTGATAGGTCCAGTCCACTCGTGGCGGACCGCGTAGCGCCCCTGGAAGTTGTTGGTCGGCGAGCTCTGCGCGCCCTCCTCGAGCTGCGGGCGCACGTTGTTGACGAGCTTGGTGATCGGGTTGCCGTTGTCGACGCGCTTCAAGAACTCGCGCCCGCCGACGATGCCGCCCGCCTCCTTGAACCGCAGGTCGTCGCTGATCTCCTTGCCGTAGCGCGCGTGGAGGCGCGTGAGCACGAAGTCCGCGTTGTTGTACGGGGTGGGCTTGTCGCGCGCGCCGGTGAGCACGTCGGCGCCGAGCGTCTGGAACTCCTGGTAGTTCAGCGCGGGCCCCGGACAGGGATCGCACGTCGTGGCCTGCCACGCGTACTCGGTGACGACCGCGCCGGGGTTCTTCTCGACGGTGCGATCGTAGAGCGCGGTGTAGAACGCGCCGAACTTGTCCTTCACGCTCTCGGCGACGTCGATGTTCGTCGGGATCGTTACGTTCTTGTAGTTCGACACCTCGTAGCGCTGGTTGGGCGCGAGGATGTTGACGATCAGGTCTTGCTTGCCGGAGCTGTTCGCGAGCCCGAGCCGGATCGGCAGCGAGAACTCGTCGGTGTCGTAGTGGAACCGCAGCGGCGACAGCTCCGCCCGCTTGTCGTTGCCGGTGCCGACCCACTTCACCTTGGCCGGGTCGACCTTGGCGACGAAGAACTTCATCCCGCTCTCGACGTACGGGCGGAGCAGCGGCTCGGCGCCGGCGGGGATGTTGTACTTCTGCTGGCGCAGCCAGGTGTCGAGGCCGGTGGCCTCCTTCGCCGACAGGATCACGATCTGGTACTCGCCGACGACGAACTGCGCCTCGACCTTCACGCCGAGGTCGTCCTTGTCCATCGTCTTGGTGTCGGCCATCCCCATCGGCGCCGCGCTCCGCGGCATCCTCGCGCTCTCCTCGTAGCGGGTCTGCTGGCAGGGGTCCTCCTCCCAGTACTCGACGAGGCGGGGCGCGCCCATCTTCTCGACGTGGTCGAACACCTCGGGGCCGAGCGTCTTGACGTCGCCCTCCTGGAGCACGACCGGCACCGGGATCACCATGGCGAACTCGCCGGGCGGTCCCTTGTAGTTGTTCTGCATCGCCAGCACGGTCCGCGTGCCCATGCGCATGAGCACGACCTGCGTGGCGTCGGCGAACATCTGCTGATCGCCGCCCGCCACGTAGAACCCGCAGAACGCGTGCGCCGACGGAGACATCGCGAGCACCGCGGCAAGCGCCGCACCACCCAGAACACCACGAACACCACGGAGAGACTTCATTTCAGTCCTTTCGTCGACGAAGAATCAAGGCGAACACACCCGCGAACAGCGCCACGCCACCACCGGCGAGCCCGCCGTCGGTGCTCTGACAACCACAGCCCTGGGCCCGATTCGAGAAGCCCGCGCCGCCGGGGAGCGGCACGCCGGCACGCACGCCGATCTCCGGAATGTCCTGCGACACCAGGCTCGGCAGCTGCACGTTGCCGCGCGGCGCGAACGCGATGTTGGTCGCGGCCTTCGGACCTTCACCGCCGGCGATCTCGACGCCCTCGGGCGGGCCGCCCCAGCGACCGCGCTTGGGGTTGGCGCACGCCATCGGGCCGGTCCACGCGTGGCGGATGATGTAGCGCCCCTGGAAGTTGTTGATGTCCGACGCCGCGAACCGCTCCTCGAGCCGGCCGTTCTCCTGCATGTGCTCGCGCCCACCGGCGATCGGCGACGCCGCGCGGAACACGAGGTCGTTCGGCGCGCCCTCCTTGCCGTAGCGCGCGTGGAGCCGGGTGAGCACGAAGCCGGACTGTTCGCCGAGCACGTCGGCGCCGAGCGTCTGGAAGTCGTTGCCGTCGAGCTGCGGCCCCGGGCACGGATCGCACGACGACGCGTCCCACGCGTACTCGGTGACGATCGCGCCGGGGTTCTGCTGCACGGTGCGATCGAACAGCGCGGCGTAGAACTCGCCGAACCGCTTGCGGACCTCCTCCTTGACGTCGAGGTTCGTCGGGATCGTGACGTTCTTGTAGTTCGCGAGTTCGTAGCGCTGGTTGGGCGCGAGGATGTTGACGATCAGGTCCTGGGTGCCCGCGCTGTTGGCGAGCCCGAGGCGGATCGGCAGCGAGAACTCGTCGGTGTCGTAGTGGAACCGCAGCGGCGACAGCTGCGCCTGGCCGTTCTCGAACCGGACTTTTTTAGGATCGACCTTGGCGACGAAGAACTTCAAACCGCTCTCGACGTACGGGCGGAGCAGCGGCTCGGCGCCCTTGGGGATCTGGTAGTGCTCGGCGCGCAGGTAGCCGTCGAGGCCGGTCGAGTCCTTGGCCGACAGGATCACGATCTGGTACTCGCCGACGGCGAACTTCGCCTCGATCTTGACGCCGTAGTCCTTGGTCGCCGAGGCCATCTCCGCGGACGGCGCCGACATCATCGGCATCCGGCTGCTCTCGTAGCGGTCGTACTCGGGCTCCTGGTAGCAGGGGTCCTGCTCCCAGTACTCGACGAGCCGCGGCGAGCTCATCGTGTCGACGCGCGCGAACACGTCCTTGGACAGGGTCTTGACGTCGGTCTCCTTGAGCACGACCGGCACCGGGATCACCATCGCGAAGTCGCCGGGCGGCCCCTGATAGTTGTTCTGCATCGACAGCACGGTGCGGGTGCCGCTGCGCATCATCACGACCTGCGTCGCGTTGTTGAACATGTCGCCGCTGCCGGGGCCGGCGATGTAGAAGCCGCAGAACGCGTCGGCGACGAGCGGCGAGAGGGTCGC
>JAPLLF010000675.1 GCA_026387715.1 Pseudomonadota bacterium | reverse complement strand
TGAGGACGCTGCGGCTGCTCGAGATACGTCGCGCCCGCGATCACGTCGCGGTGACGTGCGGGCTCGACGACCTGCGGTTCCACTTCGCGGTCTGGTACCAGGGCGTCGATCTCGACGCGCTCGCGCGCGCGCACGGCGACGAGCTCATCGATCGGCTCGCGTTCCACGTCGCGATGTTCCAGGTGAACGCGGCGTGCAGCCTGCGGCCCGACGTCATCGAGCTCGGCCCCTACGCGCGGTTCGCGACGCCGCGGTTCCGCGACGTCTGGCACACGGTGTTTCGCCGCGTGTGGGCGCAGTGGCGCTGGGAGCACGATCTCCCAGACTACCTCGGGCCGGCGTTCGTCGATCCGCCAGCGCCGCACGCCACGCCCGTCCACACGCCGGCGGGGCCGGTCGAGCTGCTCGCGTTCTGCGGCGGCGGCAAGGACAGCCTCGTCGCGCTCCAGCTGCTGGCGCGCGCCGGCCTGCCGTTCGCGACGCTCGGCTACGCGCACACGATCTACGGCGACGCCGCGCACCAGCACGCGCTGCTCGATCGGCTCGGCGACGCGACCGCGCGCGTCCGCGCCGAGCGCCAGTGGGTGACCGACGACCTGATGGGCACGCCCGTGCTCGGCCTGCGCCCCGAGCTCGGGGTCACGTCGATCCTCGCCGCCGAGACCCCGGCGTCGGTGTTCGCGGCCCTGCCGATCGCGCTCGCGCGCGGCTACCGCGGGCTCGTGCTCGCGCACGAGGCGAGCGCGAACACCGGCAACCTGGTGTGGCACGGCGAGGACGTCAACCACCAGTGGGGCAAGAGCTGGGAGGCCGAGGAGCTGCTCGACGCCTACGTGCGGGACGAGCTGCTCGCCGACGTCCGCTACTTCAGCGTGCTCCAGCCGATCCACGACGAGGTGATCTTCGAGCTGCTCGCGCGCGACGCCGCGCTCGCGCCGCTCACCCACTCGTGCAACGTGCGGAAGCCATGGTGCGGCGCGTGCGCGAAGTGCGCGTACGTCTGGCTGCAGATGGCCGCGCACTTGCCGGCGACGATCGTCGACGCCACGTTCGGCGACGATCTCGGTGAGCGGCCCGAGAACGAGCGCTGGTTCCGCGCGCTGCTCGGGCTCGAGGCGCACACGCCGTTCGAGTGCGTCGGCAGCGTCCCCGAGGCCCGGCTCGCGCTCGCGCGGATCCCGCGGCCGCTCGGCCCACGGCTCGCGCGGCTCGCCGCCGAGGTCGGCCCCGTCGACGTCGCCGCGCTCGCGCGCCCGCTGGTCACGGTCCACGATCGCCACGGCATGCCGCCAAGCGTCGCGGCGCGCGTGATGCCGCTGCTCGTGGCGGCCGCCGCCGCAGCCCGTGCGCGCCTCGGTGGCTAGCGCGCAAATCCTGCGCCGGTTTGTTGCATCCAGGTAACAGCCCGACGATGGTCGGCCCTTGATGAAGTCACGGATCCTCCTGATCGCCCTCCTCCTCGGTGCCTGTGGTGACGACAACCCCGGCACCCCCATCGACGCGGGTGTCGACGCCCCCGTCGCCATCACGCCGTCGACCGTCGCGTCGCCGCGCGGCGGCACCGTGCGGTCGCTCGCGTCGGTGACGCTCACCG
>JAPLLF010001081.1 GCA_026387715.1 Pseudomonadota bacterium | reverse complement strand
ACGATCGTCGCGAGCGGTACGTCGCCCACCGAGTACGCGACCGGGCCCACCGCGCGAACGCTCGCCGCGGCGTGGGACAAGCTCGGCCTCCGCGTGAAGTCGATCGAGGCGACCACGTATGGCAAGGACCACGCGATCGGGCTCGTCGTGGTGTCCGTCGGCTTGCCGTACAAGCAGAAGGCCGCGCCGATGACGCTCTACGCGATCGTGACGCGCGACGACAAGGGCGCGTGGCGGTGGAGCTCGCTCCAGTGGGCGACCGCCCTCGCGCGGCCGCCCGTGGCGGGCCCCGAGTCGCGCGAGACCACGAACGAGCCGACCCGGAAGCGTTGATGGCGCGTCAGTCGCAGTCCGAGATGTCCGAGACGTAGTTGTTGCCGTCGACCCACGCGCAACCCGCATAGCCGGATCCGTCGGGCGCCAGGCCACAACGGCAGATCGTCGGATCGTCGATGTCGAGGTTCCAGTCGATCGTCGGATCGGTCGGGAAGGCGTTGACGTGGCCGTGGGCGACCCAGTGCCCGGTGGAGTTGAACAGGCTGACCCAGTAGCCCGAGTCCTGGAGGAGCATCACCGCGTAGGCGTTCGCCGTCCCGACCTTGAACTTCCACGCGACGACGTCGGCCGGCGTGCTCGCCGAGCCCTCGAAGTCGCTGAACCCCGAGCGCGCCCCGACCGGCATCGTCGCTGCGGCGACCACGTGGCCGTCGGTCGCGAACGTCTGGCCCGCGGCCTGATAGATCGGAAGGAACGCGTGGACGGTCGCGTTGTTGCCGGAGTCAGGTGCCTGTGGCTGGGCGACGGCCGTGCGCGCGTAGCTCACCGTGAAGGTGTGCTTCGCCACGTCGTAGTCGCGGAACACGACCTTGTACGTGCCGCTCGTGGACGCGGGCAGCACGACCTGAAGGTGGCTGTCGGTGGTGGTGCCGTCGGCGTCGTCGGCGTCGTCGTTCTTTGCGATCACCTTGTAGCGGTCGTCGAGCAGCCACGCGAGCGCGTCGCCGCCGTCCGTGGATCGAACCCAGATGTCGACGGAGTCGCCCGCCGATCCCGCGATGATGACCCCGCGGAACCGCGGCGTCTTGGTGTACGGGACCGCCATCGACGCGCCGTCCGCGACCGTCCCCACCATCTTCAGGCGATACGAGAAATAGTCGGACTTGCTGTCGAGTCCGGCGAGGTCCTCGAACGACTCGTCGACGGGCGCCTTGCTGGTGCCACAGGCACCGCTGCCATCACGACACCCTGCCACCACACGCTCAGGTCACGCATGCCGCCAGGTAGCTCGCTTGTCGCGGCGTGTCAATCGGTCAGTTTGGGGGGCAGGACGACGACGCGGGCCCGTAGGTCACGAGGGTGCCGGTCATCGACGCGTGCTTCGCGCTGATCCAGCTGCTGGTGCGCGCGACCATCGAGATCCGGACCTCGTCGAGCCCACCCTTCCACAGCTCGCCGGAGGTCGACAGCCCCCCGAGCCCGGTGGCCCCGGCGGCCGCGGTCGAGGCGTTCGTGATCCGCTGATCGACCGCGCCGTCGAGGTAGGTCGTCGCCGTCGTGGTCGCCGAGTCGAGCGTCGCGGCCACGTAGTGCCACTGGTTCGTCGTGAACGCGTTCGTGAAGTTGATCGACTGGTGGGTCCCGGCGTTGGTCCACCGGAAGTGGAAGTGGCTCGCGATGTCCGCCGACCGCCACAGCCCGTACTCGTCGCCGGTCTGGCGCGCGTGGTTGACGAGCGCGCCCCAGCCCGCGGGGACCGGGCTGGGCACGTTGGCCCAGGCCTCGAGCGTGAACGCCGTGGCCGAGAAGCTCGCCTCGGACGCGACCGCGAGCCGGTCGTCGGCGCCGTCGAACGTGAGGCCATCGCCGATCTGCCCGCTCACCAGCGTCGGGATCGTCGCCCGCGGCCGTACCCGGGTTCGGCGTCGGCGACGAGTCGGTGGCCGTCCCGGGTTGTCCGCCGGCGAGGTGCCACACGCCGACGTAGCCCGCGCTCCACACCAGCGTCGGATCCGGTGGCGTCGCGGGGAGGGCCGCGTCGCCGTACAGCATCGTGATGTGATCGACGTCCGACGACGCATCGATCTGCGGGACCTTGACCCAGACGTAGGAGGTCCCGGTCTTGGTCCAGCGCTCGAGCTCGTGGGCGAGGGGGGCGCCGTCGGCATCGACGAAGTGGAGGTCGTGGCCGTCGTCGGCGGTCACCGCGTAGTCGATGTTCACGCCGTCCTGCAGCGCGACGAGGATCGGGAAGTCGACGAGCGCCTCGGCGCGCGTGGCGTTCGCGAACGTCAGCTCGCGGCGATAGACGCGCGTACTGACGTCGCACGTGGCGTCCGGCGGTGCGTCGGCTGCCGTCGTGGCGTCGCCGGAATCCGGAGCGCCATCGCCGCTGACCGCCGCGTCCGTCGTCGCCTGCCCACGGAAGCCACAGCCCGCCGCGAGCACGATGCAGATGGACACCGGCAGTCGGCTCATCGGGTCATCCTATCAAACTTCGTTCGAACCCTCGGCCGCGCGTTCGTGCCGTAGCATGGAGCCGTGGAGCTCGCGTGCACGCACGTGTCCTGGTACCGGCGCGGCTGGCTGCTGCGTGGCCAGGCCACGTGCTACGTGCTGTTCAACGCATTGCTCGTGGGCGGCACCACGCTGATCTACCTCGGCGTCGCGATTCCGGACTGGGTGGTCGCGCTCAGCGGCTCGCTCCTGCTCGGCGCCTGGTGCGGCCTCTACTGGCTCCCGCTATGGCTCGAGGAGCGCGACCGTGGCCCCGCGGGGACGCTCGTCCTCGACGGCAACACGATCGCGCTGAGGCGGGACTCGCGGGTGCGATGGCGACGCGCGACCGCGGACTTCGAGAGCGGCTGGATGTTCGACAGCAGCCAGACCGCGATCGAGCTGCAGTTGCCCGGCGGCGATCTGCTGGTCGCGTGCCCGGTGGATGCCGACGATGCGCGGCGCTGGATCGCCGCCACCGGCCTCGATGCCCCAACGCGCACCTTGACGATGCGCCTCGACGAAGGCGTCGCGGACGTGCTCTGGCAGGCCCTGGTGTTCTCGCTCGTGATCCTCACCGTGGCGGGGGTGGTGGTGGAGATCCTGCTTGCGAAGACCCTGCCCGAGGGCTGGGTCGATGTGATCCTGATGGTCGTGATGCTGGGCTCCGGGCTGCTGCACGCGCGCGCGTGGGGGCTGGCGACGGTGGTGGTCGATGGCAACGGCGTGCGGATCCGTCGGTGGGGCAGACCCACCCGCCACGTGTCGTGGAGCTCCCTGCGCGCCATCGACGATCGCCGGGAGCCAGTGGGCGATCGCTTCCTGGAGCTCTCGCTGACCGACGGCGGTCCGATCCGGCTGCGCAGCAAGCTCGAGCTGTTCCGCAGGAAGATCCTGATCGAGCGGCTCCAGCACGGCATCGCGAGCACACCGCACGACGACACACATTTCGAGTAACCGTGTGGGATGGGGCGCACTCCAACCTGCAGCTCGCAATTTCGCCGAGCTGCTTTCAAAGGACCCCAGATGCTTCGTACAGCCATTCTCGCTGTCGCGCTTTCGTTGTCACTCGTCCCCGCCGCTCGTGCCGAACCCAAGACCGACATCGTCGACACGGCGGTCGCTGCAGGCACTTTCAAGACGCTCGCCAAGGCGCTCACGGAGGCCGGGCTCGTCGAGACCCTCAAGGGCAAGGGCCCGTTCACGGTGTTCGCGCCGACCGACGAGGCGTTCGCCAAGCTCCCAAGGGCACCGTGGAGGCCCTGCTCAAGGACAAGAAGAAGCTGACCGCGATCCTCACGTATCACGTGGTCGCCGGCAAGGTGAAGGCCGCCGACGCCGCCAAGCTCACGAGCGCCAAGACCGTCAACGGTCAGTCCATCAAGATCGCCGTCTTGAAGGACGGCGCCGTGATGATCAACGATGCCAAGGTCATCCAGGCCGACATCGAGACCTCCAACGGGGTGATCCACGTGATCGACAAGGTCATCCTGCCCAAGTGAGTGCGTCGGTCGTCGTCGCCGATGATCGCCGTGTCAGGATCAGGCGATGAAGACGATGACGCTGCTGATCCTGCTGGTGCTCGGCGTCGTCGCGCACGCCCAGCCGCTCGTGGTCGAGATCAAGCCGGCCACGCGGTCGTGGCACGTGAACGTGCCGGTCGACGTGGTGCTCAAGGTCACGAACGCGTCGAAGGACAGGCAGACGATCAAGGTCTGGCTGTGCAGCTGGGAACGGAACTGGAGCTCCAGCGACGCCGCGCTGGCGTGGAGCCCGTGGGACTGCGACAAGAACTACGAGAAGACCGAGGTGCTCGATCCTGGCGGATCGAAGCAGTGGACGCTGCCGATGTTTCCGACGAGGACGGCGAAGCCGGGCGAGCACGCGCTCCGCATGGGGTTCACGTCCAGCGGTGGCACGACGGTGTGGAGCAACCCGGTCGTGGTGACCGTCGGCACGTGATCGCGTCGTGGAGCCCACGTTGTCTCGCTGGCACAGCCGCGATAGGCTGACGACGGCATGTCGCAGGTGTCGTGGTGCTGGATGCTGCTGGTGCTCGCGCCGGGCTGCGACCGCGTGTTCGGGCTCACCGAGCTGTCGCCGCCGGTCGATGCCGCCACCTCCGACGCGAACCTCGACGCGAACCTCGATAACTGCCCCTCGGGCTACGCGCCGATCGTCGGCGGTGCGACCCGGTACCGGTTCGTCACCGAGCTCCAGAACTGGGAGTTCGCGCATGACGACTGCGCCAACGACACCTCGGTGGCGATCACCCATCTGGTCGAGTTCGACGATCAAGCCGAGCTCGACGCGGTCCGCGCCGCGTTTCCGGTGCTTGCGCCGTGGGAAGCGTGGGTCGGGTACGCGCGCGATCTCGCCGGCGATCCGCACGTGTTTCACGGCACGACCGGGGTCCTGCTGCCGCTCGGTTCACCGGTGTGGGCCGGCGGCGAGCCCGACAACAGTGCCGGTGACGAGGTCGTCACGTTCTTCGGCAACAACTTCGACGTCGTGGATGGGCCGAGGCCCACGCCGTATCGCTATGTCTGCGAGTGCGACGGGGTCGCCGGCGATCGCGTGTTCACGTTCTGAACGTACGTTGAAGTCACCACCCGGCGCGCTCCTAGCGGCACCTGTACACTCCATGCTGCATGGTGCAAGCCGACGCCCATATCGATGTCGCCCTGATCGGCGGCGGAATCATGAGCGCCACGCTCGCGACGTTGCTCCGCAAGCTGGAGCCGGGGCTGCGCATGGTCGCGTACGAGCGGCTCGACCGCACCGCGGCCGAGAGCTCCGATGCGTGGAACAACGCAGGCACGGGTCACTCCGGCTACTGCGAGCTCAACTACACGCCCGCGGGTCCGGCCGGAGCGGTCGACTGCGGCAAGGCGCTCAAGATCGCCGCGCAGTACCAGCAGAGCCTCGAGCTCTGGGGCGCGCTCGGGGCGCACGGCGAGCTGCCCGCGGCGTCGACGTTCCTGCGCGAGGTGCCGCACCTCTCGTTCGTCACCGGCGACGCCATCCCGTACCTCCGCACGCGCGCCGAGACGCTTGTGCGCTCGCCGCTGTTCCACGGCCTCGAGTACACCGAGGACCGCGCGGAGATCGCCGACTGGATCCCGCTCGTGATGGACGGGCGCGATCCTGCAGTACCCGTCGCCGCGACCCGCATGCGGCGCGGCACGGACGTGAACTTCGGGGCGCTCACGCGCGCGCTGGTCACCCACATCGACGAGGTCTCGGGCTTCGCGATCGAGCTCAGCCGCGAGGTGCGCGACCTCCGCCGCGCGGACGGCGGCTGGCTGCTCGACATCAAGGATCTTCGCGACGGCAGCGAGCGCACCGTCCACGCGAAGTTCGTGTTCATCGGCGCCGGCGGCTACTCGCTCAAGCTGCTCGAGAAGTCCGGGATCCCCGAGGCGCGCGGCTACGGCGCGTTTCCCGTCAGCGGCCAGTGGCTGCGGTGCACCAACCGCGCGGTGATCGAGCGCCACCACGCGAAGGTGTACGGGATGGCGGAGATCGGCGCGCCGCCGATGTCCGTCCCTCACCTCGACACGCGCTGGATCGACGGTCGCCAGGAGCTCCTGTTCGGGCCGTACGCCGGGTTCACGACCAAGTTCCTCAAGCAAGGCTCGTGGCTCGACCTGCTCGGCTCGCTCGGCATCCACAACCTTCGCCCCGTCGTGTCCGCCGGGTTCGACAACCTGAACCTCACGAAGTACCTCGTCGGCCAGGCGATGCTGTCGACGGAGGACCGCGTCGAGCTGCTCCGTCGTTACTGCCCGGGGGCACAGGCCGACGACTGGGAGGTCCAGATCGCCGGCCTGCGCGTGCAGATCATCAAGCGCGACGAGGAGGGTGGCGGCGAGCTCCGGTTCGGCACCGAGGTCGTCACCAGCGCCGACGGCACCGTGGCCGCGCTGCTCGGCGCGTCGCCGGGCGCGTCGACGGCGGTCGCCATCATGATCGAGCTCGTGCAGCGGTGCTTTCCGGAGCAGTGGGCCACCACCGCGTGGCGCAGCCGCCTCGCGGCGTGGATCCCCTCCACGCGATAGCGACCTGATCATCCGGGACACTGACGAGCGGCTTGCGTATGCTGGGCCAATGAAGCAGCGGATCTTGAGTCTCGTGATGTGTGTTCTGGCGTCCAGCGCGTGCGGCGGCAAGCCCAAGGATGAGACGCCGGCGTCCAAGACGACCGGCTCGGCGACGAGCGCGCCGGCCGC
>JAPLLF010000025.1 GCA_026387715.1 Pseudomonadota bacterium | reverse complement strand
GTCTATCCTGCCGTGACGGATCGCGAACTGGATCGCCTGCGCATAGCTGAGCGCCGAGGCAAGCCGCTCCAGCATGTCCGCATATTCAAGCCAGGAGAAGAGGTTCGTGTCGGTTCGATGCCCAGCTTTGATGGTCTCGTCGGGGTGATCGAGGTTCTCGGTCACGTCGGCGAGCTCCTCGTAGAACGCGATCGCCACGGAGGGGTCGCTGGCGGCGCGGGCCTCGTCGCCGAGCAGCAACGCGAGCGGCTCCCAGGTCGCCTGATCGGTGGCCAGCGCGCGGAGCAGGCGGCGGGGCTCGGCGAGGCGTGGCGATTCGCGGATCGCCACGATCGCCATGCGCAGCGCCTGGAGCAGATCGCCCTCGGTTCGTGGCCGCGTCACTCGCTGATATCGACGCGTCTGCAGGTCGTCCGCCACACACCGACAATGCCCGATATCGCTGTGGGCAGTCACCCCCAACCCTCGGGAATAGGGGGCAAATACCCCGATCGCCGCCCACCTGTAGGTGGATATAACCATTCGAGATCATTCATGTCTCGACGGTCGATGAGCTGGCTCGAACCTTGTACTAGTCAGCGACATCGTGAAGATCAACCTCAAGTCTCTTCTCGCCGTTGGAAGCCTGCTGGCAACCACTGCTGCATCCGGCTGCAGCGATGACGACCCCTCGGGGCCGCTTGGCAACGTGGAGTCCGTCGTGATCCTTCAGCGCGTCAAGCGCAACGACACGATGGATATCTTCCAGTACACCTCGTACAAGCCGGGCGCGAAGCTCGTCAAGCTGTCGCCGCCGACGGCCGACGGCAAGCTCGAGACGCTCTGCTGCACCAACGTGCCGGGCTTCGAGCAGGCCGACATCTCGGGCTACGACATCTCGTTCGACGCCAAGCAGATCGTGTTCTCTGCGAAGCTCGCCGAGAACCAGGCGTACGGCCTGTTCATGCTGACGCTCGACGACGGTCACGTCGATCAGATCCCGACGGACCCGATGCGTGACTACGTCTCGCCGATCTTCCTCCCCGGCGATCGCATCATGTTCACGACCAACGCGATCGTCGAGCCGGGCGCCCCGCAGCACGTCGACGAGTACGAGCGTGGCAAGACGATCCAGCTCGGTCGCATCAACCTCGACGGCACGCACGAGGAGCTCGGCCCGCGCAACCTCTCGCACCGCACCGCGCCGTCGCTGGCGGCCGATGGTCGCGTGATCTTCACGCAGTGGGATCACCTGGGCCCGGAGAACTCCGGTCACCTCATGTTCGTCAACCAGGACATGGAGGAGCTCCGCGAGGCGTTCGGCAAGGAGGGCAAGGGCGCGTCGAACTCGACGCTCAAGGCCAGCGAGATCTCCCCGGGCCGGTTCGTCGCGATCGCGACGGCGCGTAACCGCACGGTCAACGCCGGCGCGCTCGTCGACATCCGCCTCGGGACCAAGACGGTCGCGGCGGATGGCTCGGTCCGCGCCGACACCGACATGAGCGAGGCGACGTCCTCGTACAACATCCTCACGCCCGACGTGCCGACCGACAACTCGCCGTCGGCCGACTCGGTCGGTCGCTACTACGACGCGCACGCGCTCAACGCCAAGGAGAAGCCGGACCTCCTCGTGTCGTGGGCCGATGGTCCCGTCGAGTCGAGCTACCTCGAGGCCGGCGGCAAGGCCGCCAACTTCGGCGTCTACCTCTACGTCAGCGAGACCCAGCAGCGCCGTCCGTTGCTCGACGATCCGGAGATGTGGGACATCTTCCCGCGCCCGCTCATCACGCGCACGGCGCCGCCCGTCGTCGGTTCGGCGGAGGGCTTCCCGCGCATGTTCGGCACGACGATGTTCGAGGGCCAGGCGAGCCTCGGCGTCGCGCCGCTCCAGCCGGACGGCTCGTGGCTCGCGACGGTGCCGGCCAACGTGCCGCTCCACCTCCAGAGCGTCGACAAGTTCGGCATGGCGCTGTTCAACGAGCCCGTGTGGTTCTCCGGCCGCGCCGGCGAGTCGCGCGTGTGCGGTGGCTGCCACGAGAGCCGCACCGACACGACCGTCATCAACCCGGGCATCACGCAGGCCTTCGCCGTCGGCCCGACCGCGATGATGGGCGACGTGCCGCGCGCGAACCGCCTCGCGTCGGCCGCCGACCTGGCGAACGAGAACATCATCACCGTCGACGCCCAGAACCGCACCACCGGCGACAGCAAGCTCGTCGGCATGGCGTGGGACAAGGCCATCCAGCCGATCTTCGACGCGAAGTGCGTCAGCTGTCACAACGGCGTCGCGGGCCCGGCGAACCCCAGCTACACGATCACCGACGTGGCGACCGGCGCCTCGGTCACCTGGACGTTCAACCTGTCCGGCACCAAGATCCCGCTGACCATCGGCGGCACGATGATCGAGAGCTTCACCGCGTCGTACTTCTCGATGGCCGGTCCCGACATGGAGCAGATCGAGAAGGGTGGCCTGATGGTCTCGGGTGACTTCAAGGTCTACATGTCCCCGGAGAACGCGCGCGGCTCGATCCTGATGCAGAAGCTCAACCCGACGCAGCTCTATCCCAACCCCGACGCGAGCAAGCGCGCGTTCGACCTCGCGACCAACCCGGCGCACTCGGGGGGCAAGTTCACCGAGCTCACCGCGGCCGAGTTCTACAAGCTCATCCTCGCGGCCGACATGGGCGTGAACTTCTACGCACGCGAAAACAACCCCCACAGCTCGACCTACTAAGGAACACCCACACCATGAACAAGACCAAGAATCTGATCGCGGCGGTGGCTGTGCTCCTCGCCGTTCAAGTGCCGTTCTCCTCGTCGGCGTTCGCCGGCAAGGGCGGATCCTCGAAGCTGCTCTCCCAGGCCATCGCGTCGGGCTCGACCGACGCCATCATCGCCGAGGTCGAGAAGACCGAGGGCCTGATGTGCGAGACCTGCGTACAGATGGTGACCGACCTGACCGAAGACGCGCGCTATCCGGTGCGCGAGGTCGCCGGCTGGTGGTTCGCCAAGCGGCCCGCGCTCGCCGAGATGCTCGCGGACCAGTTCAAGAGCGAGCTCGACAACGGGAACTCCATCCACGTGCGCAACGCCGCCGACTTCCTCGGCTCGACGCGGACGTACACGGCGCTGCCGAACCTGCGCGTCGCGATCACCCGCACGGGGCTCGACGTCGAGGCGCGCCTCGCCATCGTGCGCGCCGCGGGCAGCCTCGCCCACGTCGACGGCAACGCCGTGCTCGTCGCGGGCATGAAGGACCGCGACGCGAGCGTGCGCACCTTCGCCGTCAAGGCGTGGCGCGACGTCCTCGGGCAGGTGAACGCGGAGCCCGCGGTCGCGCTGCTCGCCGATGCGGACAGCGACGTGCGCGCGGCGGCGATCGCCGTCGTCGGCGGTATGAAGCAGCTGTCGGCGCGCGCGCAGCTCGAGGTGCTCGTGGTCAAGGATGCCGACGCTGGCGTGCGCCGGAACGCGGCCTGGGCGCTCGGCAAGCTCGGCACGCGCGAGTCGCACGCGGTGCTCGTCACGGCCTCGAACGATTCGTCCGGGCTCGTGCGGATGACGGCGAAGGCCGCGCTCGCATCGCTCCGCCAGTAGCGTAGACTGACGCCCGATGAGCATGAAGGGGACGTACGCTGTCGTCGCTGCGGTCGTCGCACTCGCCTCCAGCGCGTGCAGCGACCCACCTCCGGGTCGCACCTTCTTCGAGCGCACGATCCAGCCGATCCTCGCGCAGAAGTGCGCGGGCAACACGTCGGGTTGTCACTCGGTGAACGACGGTGACGTGTTCAAGTTCGCCGCGGGCAACCTCGACGTCACGACGTACGACAACCTCAAGAAGCGGCGCGACCTGCTGACGCCATTCGGGCCGTACTCGTATCCCGCGCTGCTCATCAAGGCGGTCGGGCCGAAGCTCTTGAAGCTGAACTACAGCGGCAAGTTCCTGCCGATCGACGTGCAGCACTCCGGCGGCGCGATCCTCGAGCCGGGCTCCGACGCGTTCTACACGCTGCAGAGCTGGCTCGACAACGGCGCGACGGAGAACGGCCTCAAGCCCGCGACGCCCGCACAGCAGGGCAGTGGCCCATGCTCGACCGCGGTGCCTTCGGGCTTCGATCCGTCGACGTACACGAGCAACGCGCAGTACGCCGCGTTCAAGACGACCGTCCAGCCGATCCTCACCGCTCACAACTGCACCGCGGGCAGCTGCCACGGCGCCCCGCAGTCGGACTTCTACATCACGTGCGGCGCGGACGAGACGCAGCTCGCGTTCAACTTCTCGCAGACCTGGTCGTTCGTGAACAACCCGGTGGCCGACTCGCAGATCCTGCGCGTGCCGCTCGCCGTCGGCGCGGGTGGTCGCGGCCACACCGGTGGCGATCAGTTCGCGTCGAACAGCGACGGTGACTACAAGGCCATCGAGACGTGGGCGACCGCGATCGGCAAGCTCGACGTCGCCGCCGGCGATCCGGTGAAGACGTTCTTCGCCGATAACGTCCAGCCGATCCTGCTGCAGCGCGGCTGCGCCTTCCAGGGCTGCCACTCGCCGCAGGCGACCAACGACTTCAAGCTGCGCTCGGGCACGCAGGGCTTCTTCTCGGCCGTCGCGCTCGGCAAGAACTACGACCTCATGCGCAACGAGTTCATGGCGCTCGAGTTCCCCGACGTGCGCCGTGGTCGCGCGGTCGGCAAGACCGTGCTGTTCGACGATCCGCGCACCACGAGCGTCGCGGGCATCGCCCATCGCGGTGGTCCGGTGCTCGAGACCGCGGGCTCGATCGCGGATCCCGCGCTGTGTCCGCCGTTCAACGCGATGACGTCGAGCCCGTTCTGCACGGTGCAGGAATGGCTGCGGCTCGAGCGCGCGCAGCTCGCCACGGCGAACCAGGTCACGTCGATGAACAACGGCGACACCGTGCCGCTCGTGTTCGTCGAGAGACCGACGGGGCAGGCGGCCGGTCGCCTCGAGTTCGACACGTTCCAGGGTGGCGCGGATCTGCGCGTCGCGACGATGACGTTCGGCGCCGCGCAGCAACTCGGCTCGGTCGACGCCGGAACGACGACCTCGCTGCTCGGCGGGTGTGCCGGGTTGACGGCTGGCACCGCCGACGTCCAGGCGCCGGACGTCGCGAACGACGGCACCCGCGTGGCGTTCGCGGCGCGCAACAGCGCGAACGAGCCGCTCTCGGTCTGGATCGTCGACATCGATGGCAGCAACTGCACCCAGGTCACCCCTCCGGTGGCCGACGCCAACGGCCTCAAGGTCCACAACTTCGATCCGGCGTGGGCGCCGGACGGCAACGTGATCGTGTTCGCGTCGACCCGCGGCGGGGCCGCCGGGCCCACCCGGTCGCGCAAGCGGTTCCTGCCGCAGTCGGATCTGTGGCGGGTCGGGGTCGCCGGGCACACCGTCGATCAGTCGTCGCTCACCCAGATGACCTGGCTGTCCAACTCCGAGATCTCGCCGCAGTACATGCGCGAGGGGCGCGTCACGATGACGACGGAGAAGGCGAGCGACGGCTTCTATCAACTCAGCGGTCGTCGCATCAACTGGGACCTCACGGACTACCACCCGCTGCTCGCGCAGCGCGCCATCTCGCCGTACGCGTTCGACGGGATGACGAAGGATCTGGCCGCGACCAAGCCGAGCATCGACTACAGCTCGGCCACCGACATCCGCGAGTCGTCCAACGGCGACTTCTACCTCGTGCTCAGCGACGTCGGTCCCGATGGGGCGCCGGTCCTGCGCGGCGCGGCAGGTGCGCTCGCCATCTTCAACCGCAGCATCGGGC
>JAPLLF010001255.1 GCA_026387715.1 Pseudomonadota bacterium | reverse complement strand
TCTTCAGCGTGCGCGAGACCGAGGTGCTGCGCGACAGGTCGACCTTGATCGACTCGTCGCTGAAGCCCTTGAGCTTGAGGACGATCGTGGCCTTGCCGGTCTTGTTCATCGGCACGCGCAGCTTCGTGTTGGTGAGCTCGTCGCGCGCGAAGCCGTCGACGAAGATCGCCGCGCCGATCGGCGTGGTGTCGAGCGCGATCTCGATCATGTTGTCGTCGGTGACCGCGCTGCCGCTGTTGCTACCCGTGGCGCTGCCGGTGGCGATCGCGCTGCCGCTGCCGGCGCTGCCGACGGTCAGATCGCTGCCGCTGCCGGGCGTGATCACCGGCGCGCTGCTGCCGCTGCCGGTGGGCGTGGGCGTCGGCGTCGGTGTCGGTGTCGGTGTCGGCGTGATCGCCGCGGCGCTGCCGGTGCTCGACACGATGATCGGCGGCGACTTCTTGGTGAGCACGATGGCGATCGCGACCGCCGCGACCGCGACCACGGCCACGCCGGCGAGGATGAAGCCGGCCTTGCTCTTCGATCGCCCGCCGACCTCGCCGGTGGCCTGGCTCATCGTCGTCGGCGTCGTGTACATGCCCGGGATCGAGCCGGGCACCGGCGTCATGCCGGTCATGATCCCCGACAGCGGGGCAGGCGTCATGCGGATCGAGGGCAGCGGCGCCGTCGACGGCATGAGCTGGCGCTGGAGGAAGCCGCCGAGCCCACCGTGCGCCTCGACGAAGCCGACCGGGTCGACCATCGCGCGCATGAACTCGTCCATCGTCGGGTAGCGGTTCTCGGGCCGCTTCTCGAGCGCCTTCATCACGACGATCTCGACGTGCGGCGGCATCATCCGGTACTGCGACGGGGGCAGCGGCACCTGCGTGAGGTGCTGGACCAGGATCTCGCCGTAGCCCTCGCCGATGAACGGGACGCGGCCGGTCAGCATCTCGTAGAGCACGATGCCGAGCGCGTAGATGTCGGTGCGGTGATCGACGCTGGCCTTGCCCTCGCACTGCTCGGGCGACATGTACGCGGGCGTGCCCATCACGATGCCGGTCCGCGTGCGGCCTTCGGTGCCAGTGCCGGTCAACTTGGCGATGCCGAAGTCGAGCAGCTTGACGAAGTCGCGCTCGCGGCCACGCGCCATCAGGATGATGTTGTCGGGCTTGAGATCGCGGTGGACGATGCCGCAGCGGTGCGATGAGGCGAGCGCATCGGACACCTGCACGGCGATCGCGAGCGCCCGCTCCGGCGGGAGCGGTGACTCGCTGCGCACGAGCTGCGACAGGGTCACGCCGGCGAGGTACTCCATGATGAAGTACACGAGCTGGTCGCGATGGTTCTGGAGCATCCCGTAGTCGACGATGTCGACGATGTTCGGGTGCTGGATGTCGTTGACGGCCTTGGCCTCGTTGAAGAAGCGCTGGATGACCTCGGGGTTCGACGAGAACTCCGCGTGCAACACCTTGAGCGCGACCTTCTTGCCGATCGACGGATGTTCGGCGAGGTACACCGATCCCATCCCACCCTCGCCCAACTTCTGGGTAACCAGATAGTTGCCGATGGTCTGGCCGATGAGAGCGTCCTTGGGTGGCCCCCCTTGCTGCAGATCCATGTAGTTTCCGACCGTCGTCATACTAGCTCACTGGCGCTCGAAAAGTCGCGGCGAACCCGGACGCGTGTCACCATCTTTGGGATGAGATCGATGTCGCACCTGGGGCGCCTGCTCGTGATCGCCGTCGGTGTCTGTGCGCTGACAGGCACGGCGGGAGCCACGAAGAAGCGCCACCGGGGCGCTCCCAGGGCTGAAAAGGCTGAAAAGCCTGCCGAGAAGGCCGAAAAGCCCGAAAAGACTGAATCGAAGGCCGAGAAGGAGCCCGAGGTTAAGGCTGACACCACGCCAAGCGTGAGCGATGATCTGCCCGAGATCAAATCGAGAGCGGCCGTCATCCTGGACGCCGACAACGGCCTCGAGATCTTCGCCAAGAACGCCGACGAGGTCCGTCCGATCGCGTCGACGACCAAGATCTTCGTCGCGATGGCCGTGCGCAAGAAGGGCATGGACCTCGACCGCTGGGTGGAGATCTCCAAGAGCGACGCGGAGGGGGCCAAGGGTGGCGCGCGCACCCGGCTCGACGTCGGCGAGAAGTTCAAGACCCACGATCTCCTCCGCGCGATGCTGATGGCGTCGGACAACCGGGCACCCACCGCGCTCGGGCGTGGCGCGGGCCTCGACGCCGACGAGCTGGTCGCCGCGATGAACGGCATCGCCAAGGACCTCCACCTCAAGCGGACCAAGTTCACCGACCCCTCCGGGCTCCACGGCAACGTGTCGACCGCCCGGGAGATGGCGATCGCCCTGCGCGCGGCCCTCGCCGACGACGTCCTCCGCGCGATCATGAGCGACGACTTCGAGGAGATCCGCAGCAAGGACGGCGCCCGGATCTCCTACGGCAACACCAACCAGGCCCTGGTCGCGAAGCGCTACGACGTCACCGGGGGCAAGACCGGCTTCACCAAGCCGGCCGGCTACTGCTTGATCACGGGGGCGAAGTTCGACAAGCACCAGGTCGTGATGGCGTTCCTCGGCGGCGACGAGAAGTCGACGCGGTTCACTGACTTCAACCGCGCGGCGTCGTGGATGGAGCGCGGGGCCCCGGGGGGCAAGGCGCGCCTCGCGCCGCGGTCCACCCGCAAGCGCCCGAGCGGCGACGACGTGAAGATCGAAGCGCATGGTCGGGTCGCCCAGACCTCCGACGAGTAACTCGCGTATATTGCCCGGCGCGGGAGTCGCGCCACGATGATCACGCGTCGGGACATGCTCCAGCGGATCGGCCTCGTGGGCGCCGCCTCGATCGCGTGGGCATGCAGCCCGCGCGGCGCGCCGCCGCACCGGCCGACGCCGGCCCAGCAGAGCGACGAGGTGCGCGGCTGGTTGCGCGGCGCGGTCGCCCGGCTGGCGTCGAAGTTTCCGATCGTCCACGCGCTCGCGTCGACGCGGCGGCGGAGCAGCGCGGCGGTCGACGTGCTCGGCGCGGGCGTCGCGCGCGGGCGCAGCGACGGGGTCGTGATCGTCGTGCGCGATCACGACGGGCGCTGGCGCGAGGAGGTGTCCTCGGATCTGTCGGCGGCAGGCATCACCGCGATCGTGCGCGCGCTCGGCGCCGCCGGGGCCGGGCCGGCGCTCGTCGGCTTCGGCCGGGTGGGGCACGCGACGAAGCTCGTCGGCGTCGATCCGCGTGACCTCAGCGACGGCCAGCTGCGCGCGCGCGCGGAGCGCATGGCCGCCGATCCAGGGGCGATGTCGAGCCGCATCGTCTACGCGTCCGGCCTGCTCGAGATCGACGACACCACCGTGTGGTCGGTGACGCCGGACCACGACCTCGAGCAGCGGCTCGTCCGCGTGCGGCGGTCGGCCGCGCGCGTCGCGTGGAACGGGACGCGTCCGGTCGTCGGCCAGGTCGGGCTCGGCTGGCGCGGCGGGGTCGACGATCGCGCGCTCGAGCCCGCGGATCTCGAGCGCGCGGGCTGCTGGTGGCCTCGGCGCAGCGGCGACCCGAGGTCGCGGCGCGGCTGGCGATCGGCGCGCAGCTCGCCCACCCGGCGATCACGGTGGTCGACGATCCCACCGACGCCACGGCGTACGGGGGCTTCGCGTTCGACGACGAGGGCGAGGCGGCACTCCCGCTCACCCTGCTGGCGGGTGGTCGGATCGTCGCGTGGCTCGGCGATCGCGCCTCGGCGCCGGCGATCCCCAGCGGGCGCGGGCTGCGCCCGGGCCACCACGGCCTCGTGGCCGCCGGCCCGTCGCACCTCACGATCGCGCCGGGCGCGACGCCGAGCAGCGAGCTCGTCGATGATGGCTTCGTCCTCGAGGGTGCGGGCGCGGTGACCCTCGATCCGAGCAGCGGGCGGATGACCATCGCCGCGGCGCGCGCGCGCGAGCTGCGCGGCCGCAGGCCGACCGGGCGCGTGTTCGCGGACGTCGAGCTCGTCGGCGATCTCGGGATCCTCGCGACGATGACCGCGGCCTCGCGCGAGCGCGAGGAGCTCGCGGTCCGCGACGAGCAGGAGGGCCTGCCACGCTGGCGGTCGGCGCGGCAACCGGCATCGCCAACGGCGCCTTCGGCATCGGCGGGCCGCCGGTCATCCTGTTCTATTTCGCGAGTCCGGCGGGGCATGCCGTGGGCCGCGCCTCGCTCGTGGCCTTCTTCATCAT
>JAPLLF010000803.1 GCA_026387715.1 Pseudomonadota bacterium | reverse complement strand
GACGAAGATGTACGGCATCAAGGTCTCGCTGTGCCGCAACCCCAAGACGCCCGTCGCCGAGGTGGGCCGGATGCTGCCGTTCCTCCGCGAGAAGGACCTGCAGGCCATCGCGAAGTCGCGCGGCGTGTCGTCCGCGGTCGTGGCGCAGGCCCGCAAGCTGATCACGCAGCGCCGCGGCGGGAGCGGCAAGTGAACTTCGTCAACCGGCTCGGGCTCGCGATCGTGGCGCCGCGGCGGGCGTTCGCGATCGCGGGGGATCGCCGGGTCGCCGGACGCTCGGGCTCCGATCTCATCGGCTTGATCCTGCTGGTGATGATCGCGACCCAGCTGCGCTGGCTCTACAAGGCCGCGTGGCTCGGGGGGGCGGTCGACCTCTCCGTCGGGCTGCGGGCGGCGATGCACGTGGTCACGCGTACGCTCGCGATCGATCTCGGGTTCCTGGTCATCGGGACGCTGGTGATCTACGCGGGCACCGGCCAGCGCCGCGAGGTCGGCCACGCGTTCGATCTCGGCTGCGTCGCGGTGATCCCCCTGGTGCTCGTCGATCTCGTCGCGACCACCGCGCTCCACGTCCTCGATCTCCCGGTGGCCTCGCCCGTCATGTGGATCGCCTCGGGCCTGTCGTACGGCTGGTGCGGCACGCTGGTGCTGCTCGCCCTCGTCCGGCGCGGGGCTGAAGGATCGCCGCAGCGGGCGACGTTGCTCGGGCGGATCGTGCTCGCGATCGTGCTCGTCGGCACCGCGTTCGAGGGCCTCTGGATCGCGGGGCACCTCGAGCTGTTGCGGCCGATGCGCGGTGGTGAGTCGGCGCCCCCGTTCACGCTCGCGCGGATCGGAGCGGACGGGCAGGTCGGGGCGCCGCTCGCGCTCGACAGCCTGCGTGGCAAGGTCGTCGTGCTCGACTTCTGGGAGACCTGGTGTGGGCCGTGTCTCGCCGCGATGCCAGGTCTCGATGCGCTGGCGCGCAAGCACCCCGAGGTCCAGGTGCTCGCGATCAACATGGACGACAAGGCCAAGGCGCGCGCGTTGTTCACCGCGCGCGGGTTCTCGCTCGAGTTGCTCGCGGATGACTTCGACACGAGCGAGCGCTACGGCGTCACGACGATCCCTCACACCGTCGTGATCGATCGCGCCGGGGTCGTGCGGCACGTGTTTCGCGGCGGTGGCGGCAGCAAGCTCGACGCTGCGGTCGAGGCGCTGCTCGCCGCGCCACCTACGTAGCTGCTTATCGAAGTGCCTCGAATCGCGGTCCGGATCGTGGCCGGTCGTGCTACCACGACGTCCATGGCGAGTATGGTTTGCACCACTTGCCGCAAGCTCATCGGCATCGGGGCGCCGACGATTCGCTGTGCGGTGGCCTCGTGCAACACCGGGCGCATGAAGCTCCGGTTCTGCTCGGTCGCCTGCTGGGAGAAGCACATCCCTACCGCGCGCCATCGCAAGGCGTCTTACGTTGTCGAAGACCGTCCCGAGCAGTCGTAGCTAGAATCGCGCATCCCGAAATCTGCCGTGATATTTTTCCCGGCGTGCGACTAGGGACCTGCATCGCGCTCGAGCTCGCCGTCGCCGTCGGGGCGGTCGGGGGGCTCGTGATCGGCGTGAGCCGGGTGAGCACCGTCGCGGGCACGTACGTCGCCGAGCGCGAAGCCGCGGCGGCGACGGCCCCCGTGGTCACGCCGATCCGCGCGCCGTCGACGCTCCCCGAGGCGACGCTCGCGGTCGCGATCCCCACGCCGAAGCCGACGAACGTGTTCGGGGCGTCCGATCGTGAGTTGCTCGCGCCGATCGTCGGTGAGGTCGTGCGCGTGAAGCCCAATCGCGGCGGCACCTCGCTGTCGTTGCGGATCGACTTCGCCTCGGGTGCGCGCGCGTCGTTCAAGCCCGAGCAGACGCACCCGCAGTCGGATCCCCGACGCGAGATCGCGGCCTACCGGATCGATCGGATGCTGGAGATCGGGCACGTGCCGCCGTCGAAGTCGATGGCGTTCACCGTCGACGCGCTGGTGGCGGCGACCGATCCACGCCTGCGGGCCTACGTCGCGGGTCGCCTCGAGGACGAGGGCGCCGCGCGGCAGGGGATCCTGCACGGCGAGGTGTCGTGGTGGATCCCCGAGATCAAGGACGCCCGGATCGGCGCGTTCTCGCTCGACGAGCCCGACGGCATGCGGCTCTGGGAGTCGTACCTGCAGCCGCTGGCGAAGCCCCCGGCCGAGCTGGCCGACTACCTCGCGCAGGTCGCGACGGTGGTGGTCTTCGACGTGCTGATCGACAACGCGGATCGGTGGAGCGGCTCGAACACCAAGGTCTCGCCGGATCGTCGCGTGCTGTACTTCATGGACAACTCGCTGGCGTTCTCCCCGTTCACGGTCGGGCACGAGATGAACCTGCGCCCGATGCGCGCGATGGGCGTGTTCCCCAAGCAGCTCGTCGCGCGGCTCCGCGCGCTCGACTACGATGCGCTCGTCGCCGCGCTGGCGGGGCCCGACGAGGGGGAGCTCGGTCCGCTCCTGACGCCGATCGAGATTCGTGCCATCCTCGCGCGGCGCGACCACGTCCTCGCGCACGTCGACGAGTTGATCGCGACCTACGGCGAAGCGGCGGTGCTGGCACTCCCATGATGACGCCATGTCCAGTTTGCGGGAAGCCGGTCGACACGCTCCGCGCGCGCGCGGTGAGCGTGCGCGACGGCAAGGTGGTGGCGTACTGCAGCCAGGAGTGCAAGGCGACGACCGAGACGCAGCCCGTCCGGACGCCGGTGCCGGACCCGGCGGCCCCGCTGGTCGGCAAGGTTCCGACCGAAGAGTACAGCGCACCCGTCATCGAGATCTTGCACGAGCCGGCGTCGGGCGTCGTGACCAGCGCGCCGGACCGTCGCGACGCCGATGCACCACCGACGCAGACGGCGTCCTCGTCCGCGGCCGGCTCGACGACCATCCCGGACGCGAAAGCTCCGAAGGACGCGAAAGATCCGAAGGCTGCGAAGGACCCGAAGCCCGCGAAGTCCGCGAAGCCCGCGAAGCCCGCGGAGGACGCCAGGCCTGCGAAGGATGCCAAGCCTGCACCCGCCGCGACGTCGACGCCGACGGCGACGAAGAAGGCGCCGCCGAGGACCTTCGACGTGGAGGCCGGCTCGGAGTCGCCCGTCGCCGGGTTTCGGCTCGACGAGTTCAAGTCCTACCAACCCGACGACGCCTCCCCGAAGACCTCCGCCGGTCGCAAGGCCGCGATCGCGATCATCGTGCTGCTCGTCGCCGGCGGTGGGATCGCGCTCGTCTACCGGATGCTGAGCACGTCGAACGCCGCGACGCACGTCGCGCACACCCCCGACGCGATGGTGAAGGTCGAGGCACCGGCGCCGGACGCCGCGGTCGCGCAGATCGTCCCCGCCGAGGTGCTCGAGCGCGCGAAGGCGTTGCTGCACGCGCAGATGTCGTCGCCGATCCCGCGCATCGCGCGGACCGCCGCGACGATCCTGTCGCGCGCGAAGGATCCCGCCGCGCTCGACGCGATCGCCGCGCTGATCCCGGCCGAGGACAACGAGACCGGCAAGATCGACGACGCGTACGCGCTCGGTCGCGCGGGCGACAAGCGTGGCGTCGAGTTCCTCGCCGGCAAGCTCGGTGGCGCCGATCGCGAGCACAAGCTCGGCGCGGCGACCAAGCTCGCGATGCTGGGCGACAAGCGGGGCACGGACGCGCTCAACAACTACCTCGAGTACGCGCAGTTCCAGATGACGACCGCGCTGCTCCTCGCGGCGAACAAGGATCCCCGGGGGATCAAGGTGCTCGACGCGATCCTCGTCGATCCCAAGGCGACGGCCGACGACAAGGCGTCGGCGACGATCGGGCTGTTCGTCGGCGGCCGCACGACCCTCGCGCCGAACGTCCGCGCGTTCCTCGACGACACCCGGTTCAACGTCAAGGCCGCGCTCGCGCTCGCGAGCCTGCGCGAGGTCGCCGCCCGCGACACCCTGGTGAAGTTGCTCGCCGTGTTCAGCCTGCGCGTCGCCGCGGCGCGCGGCCTTCGCCTGCTCGAGCCCACGATCGATGCCGCGCCGCTCTTGCCGGTGCTCGTCGCCGCGCTCGCGTCCACGAAGGACACCGAGCAGCAGACGGCCGCGGAGGCGATCCTGATCCTCGTCGGCCCTGCCGAGCTGGCGGCGTACGAGTGAGGGCGGAGCGGACAGCGCTCCGCAGGTTCTATCTCTACCGTTTCCTCGCGACGTCGTACTGCTACGTCCCCATCTTCATGCTGTTTCAGGCCTCGCGGGGCCTGACCTACTTCGAGCGCCTCGCGCTCGGGGGCATCTACTGCGCCGTCGTCGCCCTCGTCGAGGTCCCGACCGGCGTGTTCGCCGACCGGCATGGTCGGCGACGCTCGCTCGTCGCCGGGGGCGCGGCGATGGTCGCGTCCGCGCTGCTCGCGTGGCGCGCCCACGACTTCGCGACGTTCGCGGCCGCCGAGGTGCTCGCCGCGCTCGCGATGGCGCTGTGCTCGGGGCCCGACTCGGCCTACCTCTTCGATCTGCTGGCGGCCCGCGGCCGCACCGCCGACTACGCGCGGTGCGAGTCGACCGCGAGCGCCTGGCACCTCGCCGGCAGCGCGCTCGCGGCGGTCGGGGGTGGGCTCCTCGCCGACGTCGATCTCGGCTGGCCGTGCCTCGCGACCGCGGGCGTCGCGCTGCTGTCGACGTTCGTCGCGGCGAGCCTCGTGGACGAGGGCTCGCTGGGGGTCGAGCGTCGGGGGTTCACGCGTCAGATCGCCACCGCGCTCGGCGAGCTCGGGCGCAACGGGCGGCTGGCCTGGCTCGTCGGCTACTCGGCCGTGGTGTTCGTGCTCGTCCGCGCGACCATCTACGTCTATCAGCCCTACCTCTCCGAGCGTGGGCTCGGCCCGGCCGAGATCGGCGCGCTCTACGCGGGCACCTACGTCGTCGCCGCGCTCGCCGCGACGCGGATGGGGGCGCTGCGCGAGCGGTTCGGCGACACCGCGCTGCTGTGGATGCTGCTCGGCACGCTCGCGGTCAGCTTCGTCGGGCTCTCGGCCGTCACCAGCGGCCCCTGGATGCTCGCGCTGCTGTTCGTCCAGGCGGTCGCCAACGGCGTGTTCTCGCCGCTCACCAAGCCGCTGCTCAACGCCGAGATCGCCGACTCGCGCGACCGCGCGGCGGTCCTGTCGGTCGAGAGCATGGCCCGGCGGCTCGCGATGGGCATGTTCGCGCCATTCGCGGGCATCTATGGGCAGGATCACGTGATGTTGCTGTGTGGGTGCCTGGGCATCGGCGGTGCGATCATCCTCACGTTGACAGCGTCGGGCAGCCGGACCAGA
>JAPLLF010000543.1 GCA_026387715.1 Pseudomonadota bacterium | reverse complement strand
CCGACGTCGCCCAGGTCGCCAGCTCGCGCGCGACCGTCGTGATCACTGGCGAGTCGGGCGCCGGCAAGGAGCTCGTCGCGCGCGCGCTCCACGATCTGTCGACGCGCAAGGCCCGGCCGTACGTGGCGTTCAACTGCGCCGCGGTGCCCCACGATCTGTTCGAGGGCCAGCTGTTCGGCTATCGCAAGGGGGCCTTCACGGGTGCGGTCGCCGATCACCTCGGCGTGCTGCGCGCGGCCGACGGCGGCACGGTGTTCCTCGACGAGGTCGGCGAGCTCCCGCTCGACGTGCAGCCGAAGCTGCTCCGCTTCCTCGACTCCGGCGAGGTGTTCCCGCTCGGCGCGCAGCGCGCCGTCACCGTCGACGTCCGCGTGGTCGCCGCGACCAATCGCGATCTCGCGACCGAGGTCTCGCGTGGTCGATTTCGCGAGGACCTGTTCTATCGGCTGCAGGTCGTGCCGCTCCACGTCCCGCCGCTGCGCGAGCGTCGCGACGACATCATGCCGCTCGCGCGCCACTTCGCGCGCCACTTTGCGTCCCAGATCGCATCCCAGACTTCGACCCAGACCGCCGATGCGCCCATCCCCGCGTTCGCCCCCGATGCGATCGCCGCGCTCGTCGCGTACCGCTGGCCGGGGAACGTCCGCGAGCTCCGCAACGTGATCGAGCGTGCGATGGCCTACGCGCCACGCCCCGACCTGCTCACCCGCGCGCAGCTCGCTCTGACGTGAGCGCTAGAACGCGCCGCCGACGAGCGTGAACGCCGTGCCGTGCTGGCGATCGTCGAGCGCGCGCGACAGCTGCCTCGGCGCGATCGTGCCGATCGTCCAGGCGCCATCGGAGGTGCGCGTGACCGCGGCCGGCGGCGCGTCGTCGACCACGGGCTTCTTGCCGGTCCGGGTGTCGAGGCCCTCGTCCATGCCCTTGGTGTAGCGGAATCCCAGGTAGGCACCGAACACGAGCCCGCCGGTCGACAGCAGGCCGATGACCTGGTCGTCGGAGCTGGACTCGGGATCGTGGATCCCGGCGTAGAGCAGGAACGGTATCGCGCCGCCGAGCGCGGCGGATCCCGCGACGCGCAGCATGCGGCGCGGCGTCGCCTCGACCTGCGGCGCCGCGACGAGCCCGACGAGGACGCCCCCCACGGTGCCGACCGCCGCGTTGAGCGAGTACGCCTCGGTCTGCGCGGGCTGCATGATCATGCCGAGCGTGAGCCCACCCATCGTCCCCATGCCGGCGAACGTGTCGACCAGCGCGACGTCGCCACGCGTGAGCGTGTCGCGCGACGCGAGGCCCGCGCCGGCGAGCCCGCCGACGATCGAACCGATGCTCGCGCTGATCAGGATCAGGCGACCGCTGGTGCCCTGAAGCCCCGTCACGATGTCGCCGATGAACGCGCCGAGCGCCCCGCCCCACACCGTGCCGGACCCCACGGTGCGGACCTGCGATTCGTTCCAGCCGAGCTTGGCCACGAGCCGTGGCGCGAGCAACGCGGCCCCGAGCGCACCGGCGATGCCGAACCCGACCGCCCCACCCGCCTGCTTCGTCGGTTGCGACGAGACCGCCGTCCCGATCATCGCCCCGAGCAAGCCGCCGAACAGCCCGCCATGAACCGAGGTGACGAGATCGGGGTGTGGGCCTCCCTCGATCACCGGGGGGAGCACCGTCGGCGGCAGGGTCGGGTCGGTGATCGGCGCGGTGTCGACCTGCTCGGCGCCCGGACCATCGTCGCGGATCCCGAGCTGCTGGTTGACCAGCTTGATGATCATCCGCGCGTGATCCGCGGCCGGGCCGCTCGGGCTCGTCACCGCCGCCTCGACCGCGAGCTGCTTGGCGTCGAGGTAGAGCTTCGCGTCGTAGAGCTCCTGCGCGCGCGCGACCACCTGCTCGGCGACCTGCTCGGCGAGCACCGGGTCGGCCGGCGCGGGCGGTGGCTGCGTCGTGGTCGGGCCCGAAGGTGGAGTGAGCGGCGGTGGCGGCCCGTAGGGATCGACCGGCTGCGCCTGCGCGGCACCTCCTACGAGCGACGTCGCGACGACGAGGATCCAGGCGCGCATGATGGGTCTGGGGTACCACCGCAGCGTCGTCACAGCAATCCTCAGGTTTTCGTGGGGTCCGCCGGCGGCGTCGGTGCGGCGGGTGCGGCGGGTACGATCATCTTGATCGGTCCGGACTCGCCACGTCCTGCCGGACGCGGTGCGGTCAGCCACGTCTTCTTGTACATGTAGAGGAACACGACCTGCACGGCGGACAGCAGCTGCACCGCG
>JAPLLF010000810.1 GCA_026387715.1 Pseudomonadota bacterium | reverse complement strand
GCGGCCGTCGCGGTCGCGCGCGACCAGGCGCTCGGCCTGATCGCGGATCGCACGGCGAAGCATCGGCCGGTGACCGGCGCCGAGGTCGACCAGTCGACGCGCGCGATGTTCAAGAAGGCCGGGCTCGCCGATCGCGTGCTGCACCGCACCGGGCACTCGATCGACAGCGACCTGCAAGGCGGCGGCGCCGATCTCGACGACCTCGAGGTCAAGGACTCGCGGATCATGACGCCCGGGACCGGCTTCACCGTCGGCCCGGGGCTGTACTTCCCGGGCTTGTACGGCGTGCGCAGCGAGACGTCGGTGTACCTGACGCCGACGGGCCCCGAGGTCACGATGCCGGTGCAGGATGAGCTCGAGCTCTTGCTCAAGCGCTGAGCTCAGCGCGCTCGTCCTCGCCGGTGGCAAGGCCACGCGGCTCGGTGGTCGCGCGAAGCACGCGATCGTGTTCGAGGGCACCACGATCCTCGAGCGGCAGCTGGCGGTCCTGCGGCCGCTCGTGCACGAGGTCATCGTGTCGTCGAACCAGCCGATCGAGGGGGGTGGGCGCGTCGTCGCGGACGTCATCGTCGACGGCGGGCCGCTCGCGGGCGTCGCCGCCGGGCTCGCCGCGACGACCACGCCGTGGCTGTTCGTCGTCGCCTGCGATCTGCCGTACCTGTCGACCGACCTCGTCCTGCTCGTGCGGTCGCGCATCGCCGACACGCACGACGCGGTCGGCCTTCGCATCGGCGGCATGCCCGAGCCCCTGGTCTGTGCGCTCCGCGTGGCCGCCGTCGGGCCGGTCCTCGCCGCCCGGCTGGCCGCCGGGCGCAAGAAGGCCTCGGGCCTGCTCGAGGACGCCGCGCTGCGCGTCGCCTGGCTCGACGAGGCCGAGGTGCGCGCGGTCGATCCGGAGCTGCGCGCGCTGTACAACGTGAATCGCTTCGCGGATCTCCGCTGAGTCTGGTAAACACCGGGCCCATGCGCATCGGCGACCACCTGACCGTCGACCCCGAGGTCATCCTCGCCCCGATGGCCTCCGTCACCGATCTGCCCTTCCGCACCGTGTGCGAGGAGTTCGGCGTCGGGTTCACCATCACCGAGTTCCTCAGCGCCCACGCGCTCTCGGCCGGCGATCCCAAGACCACGGGCAAGCTCACCGCCTCGCTCGGCGGCCGCAAGTTCGGCGTCCAGATCTTCGGTCGCGAAGAGGACAAGATGGAGGACGCCGCCCGGCTCGCCGTGTCGATCGGCGCGTCGCTCGTCGACATCAACATGGGCTGCCCGGCCAAGCGCGTCGTCGCGGGCGAGTGTGGCTCCGCGCTCATGCGCGAGCCCGCGATCGCGCAGCAGCTCGTGCGCGCCGTCGTGCGCGCGGTCCCGGCGCACGTGCCGGTGACCGTGAAGCACCGCGCGGGGTGGAACCCGACGAACCTCAACGCGCCCGAGTTCGCGTGCGCGCTCGTCGACGCGGGCGCCAAGATGATCACCGTGCATGGTCGCACGCGCACCCAGGGCTTCTCGGGCAAGAGCGATCCGGAGATCATCCGCCTCGTCCGGGCGATGGTGCCCTCGCACATCCCGGTCGTCGGCAACGGCGACGTGCTCACCGTCGAGGACTACCGGCGGATGCGCGAGACGACCGGCGTCGACGCGGTGATGATCGGGCGCGGCGCGCTCGGCAACCCGTGGCTGTTCTACCGCCTCCGCGAGGTCAGCGCGGGGCGTCCGGATCCCGGCCCGCCGAACCTCGCCGAGCGGATCACGGTGTACCGCCGCCACGTCGAGCTCATCGAGCAGCTGCGCGGGACCAACAGCGACGGCAGCCCCAACAAGCGCGTGCTCCACGAGGTCCGCAAGGCCTGCGCCTGGTACGCCAAGGGGCTGTTCGGCTGCAACGCGCTCCGCGTCAGCGTGTGGGAAGCCACCGATCTCGCGACCGCGCGGCAGCTCTGCGAGGACTACTTCACGCACCTGCAGGCGCGCGAGCGGGCCGGCGACTCCGTCGTGCTCCCGCCGAAGCCTGGCGACTCCTCCTCCGAAGGCGACGAGACCGAGGCCGCATAGTGCTCCGACCGTCGCTGCGCGCGAACGATTTCCTCGTCGCGGAGAGCGCGGCGATGCGCGTGGTGCTCGCGGCGATCGAGACGTTCGCCGACGGCGGCGCGCCGGTCCTCGTGACCGGCGAGCACGGGACCGGTCGCGAGCTCGTCGCCCGGGTCCTGCATCAGCGCGGCCCGCGTGGGCGTCACACGTTCCTCGCGGTCAGCCCCTCGTTCGAGGACATCCCGCATCGCCCCGACGACGACGACTGCGCCCGCGTGCGCCGCGCGCTCCACGCGGCCAAGGGGGGCACGCTCGTCGTCAAGGATCTCAGCGACCTGTCGCGCGCCTCGCAGCACACGCTCGCGCGCGCGCTCCGCGACGGCGACGACGTGCAGGTCATCGGCGGCGCGGACCTCGACATCGATCACGCCGTCACCGCGGAGATCGTCACGCGCGAGCTGTTCGATCGGTTCGCGGCACGCCGGATCGTGGTGCCGCCGCTGCGCGATCGGCTCGAGGATCTCCCGGCGCTGTTCGAGCGCTGGGTCAAGCACTACGCCACCGAGATCGGGCGTCCCAAGCCGACGGTGTCGACGCGCGCCCACGAGCGGCTGCGCGCGTACCCGTGGCCCGGCAACGCGGGCGAGCTCAAGTCGATCGCGCGCCGGCTCGTCGTCCGGGTGACCGGCAAGATCGAGGCGAGCGACGTCGACGAGATCCTGCCGATCGTCGCCGAGCGCGTGCCGCTCGAGGACCTCGCGTTCGAGGACATGGTGAAGAGCAAGCTCGCCAAGCTGCTCGATCAGCTCGACGGCTACCCGGTGGAGGACCTCTACGCGATGGTCGTCGCGCGCGTCGAGCGCCCGCTGTTCGAGCTCGTGCTCGCGCGGACCGGCGGCAACCAGATCAAGGCCGCGGCGCTGCTCGGGATCAACCGCAGCACGCTGCGCAAGAAGCTCACCGCCGGCGCGGATCGATCGCCAGCTGCACGAGATCGACGAGCAAGTTCGCGACGATGATCGCGATCGCGCAGACGATCACGACGCCGACGATCACGGGCAGATCGACGTCGAGGATCGCCTGCAAGAGCTCGCGCCCGACGCCGGGCCACTGGAAGATCGCCTCGACCACGACCGCGCCACCGAGCAGCACGCCGAGGTCGAGCCCGACGAGCGTGACCAGCGGCCCCAGCGCGTTGCGGAGCGCGTGGCGCCCGACGAGCTGTGCCTCCGAGACGCCCTTGGCGCGCGCCGTGCGGATGTAGTCCTCGTCCAGCACCTCGCCGAGCGTCGCGCGCACCGTCCGCGCGTACGTCGCGACGCCGACCGCCGCGAGCGTGCCCGCCGGCAGCACGAGGTGGTGCAGGCGATCCCACCCGCCGTCGCCGTAGCCGCCGATCGGGAACCAGCCGAACGCGAACGCGAACACGTCGAGCAGCACCATCCCGACCACGAACGGCGGCGCGCTCTGGCCGAGCAGCGCGAGCGCGGTGACCGCGTGATCGGGCCACCGGCCACGTCGCACCGCCGCGAGGATCCCGAGCGGCGCGCCGAGCAGCAGCGAGAGCACGATCGCCGCGAGCGCGAGCTGGGCCGTCGGCCACGCGCGCTCGGCGATGATCGCGCCGACCGACCGCTTGCTGCGGTAGCTCTCGCCGAGATCGCCGTGGGCGAGCCGCGCGAGCCAGCAACCGTAGCGACCGACGACCCCTCGATCGAGGCAGTACGTGGCGCGCGCGGCGTCGACGAGCGCAGGCGTCGCGCGCGGGCCGAGCATCGCGCGCGCGGGGTCGGCCGGGATCGCGACGACCATCGCGAACACGAGCGTGACCACGAACCACAGCACGACGATCGTCCAGCCGAGCCGGCGCAGGACCGTGCGGATCATCGGGGACCCGCCGCGCGCGCGCGGACGCCCTCGGCCAGCAGGTGGAACGCGACGACGCTGAGGAGGATCGCGAGCCCGGGGGCGACGATCAGGTGCGGCGCGGTGCGGTAGTAGGCGCGGCCCTCGAACAGCATCCGTCCCCAGGTGGGCGCGGGCGGGGGCGGCCCGAGCCCCACGAACGACAGCGCGCTCTCCGCGAGGAGGTTCTGCGCGAACCCGAGCGCGGTGAGCACCACGAGCACGCCGGCGACGTTCGGCAGCACGTGGCGCACGACGATCCGCCCGGGCGACGCACCGAGCGCGCGGGCGGCGACCACGTGCTCGGCGCGCGCGAGCGTGCGGGCCGCGTCGCGGAGGACACGCGCGGTGGTCGTCCAGCCGACGAGCCCGAGCGTGAGGGCGACGGGCACGCTCGAGCGCGCGAGCGCCGACTCGCGCAGCAGCGCGGCGAGCAGGATCGCGAGCAGCAGGGCCGGGAACGCGAGGACGAGGTCGACCCCGCGCATGAGCACGCGGTCCACGCGTCCCCCGGCATGGCCGGCGGTCAGCCCGACGATGCCGCCGAGGACGAGGGCGATCGCGGTGGCCGCACCCGCGATCGCGAGCGACGTCCCCGCGCCACCGATCACCCGCGCGAGCACGTCGCGCCCGAGGTCGTCGGTCCCGAGCAGGCCGGCCACCCCGGGACCACGGGGGGCCCCGAGCGCGGTCAGCCCGCCGTCGAGGTCGCGCGCGAGCGGATCGCCCACGAGGAGCGGGCCGAGCACCCCGATCGCGACGATCGCGATCGCGAGCAACGCGCCGATCCACAGCGCCGATCTCCCTCGTCGCAAAGCGTCGGCGAGCTTAGCGTGGGTGTGGGCTGACACCCGGTACGGTTGACAGGCATCCGCTGGGTCGGATATCGCATGGCTCCCCACTAGGAGAGTGCCTGTGAATTTCAGCGGTTGCCGCCATGTCGTATCCGTGTCCCTCGTGGTCCTCGCCGCGCTCACCGGCTGCGACAAGATGGGTGGCAAGAGCAAGGACACCGGGTCGGGGTCTGGATCGGCGACCGTGGTGGGGTCGGGGTCCGCGCCGCAGGCGAGCACGGAGGACATCCTCATCGGGCACTACGCGTCGCTGACCGGCGCCGAGTCGACCTTCGGGATCTCGACGGATCAGGGCGTCATCCTGGCGCTCGAGGAGCGCAACGCGGCGGGCGGCGTCAAGGGCCGGAAGCTCAAGCTCAAGACCCTCGACGACGCCTCGAAGTCGACCGACGCGGCGAACGTCGTGCAGCGGCTGATCAGCGAGGACCACGTGGTCGCCCTGATCGGCGAGGTCGCGTCGGGGAGCTCGCTCGCCGGGGGCAAGATCGCGCAGCAGTACGGCGTGCCGATGATCTCGCCGTCGTCGACCAACAGGAAGGTCACCGAGGGGCGCGACATGGTCTCGCGCGTGTGCTTCCTCGACGAGTTCCAGGGCTACGTCGTCGCGAAGTTCGCCAAGGACAACAAGTGGACCAAGGCCGCGACCCTGTTCGATCAGGCGTCGCCGTACTCCAAGGGCCTCGCCGAGTCGTTCACGACCGAGTTCACCGCGCTCGGCGGCACCGTCGCGACGTCGCAGGCCTACACCGCCGGGGATGTCTCGGTGTCCGCGCAGCTCCAGCAGATCAAGACGTCCGGCGCCGAGGCCGTGTTCCTCCCGGGCTACTACACCGACGTCGGCAACATCATCGTCCAGGCGCGCAAGATCGGGTTGACCGTGCCGTTCCTCGGCGGCGACGGCTGGGACTCGTCGAAGCTCGCGCAGATCGGCGGCGAGGCGATCGAGGGTAGCTACTACTCGAACCACTACTCGTTCGACGAGGCCCGGCCGGAGGTCGCCGAGTTCGTCACCAAGTACAAGGCGCGCTGGAAGGGCGAGGTCCCCGACGGGCTCGCGGCGCTCGGCTACGACGCGGCGCGCGTGATGTTCGACGCGATGGCGCGCGCGCCGTCGCTCGGCGGCAAGGAGCTCGCGGCGGCGATCGCGGCGACCAAGGACTTCGCGGGCGTCACCGGCAAGATCACGCTCGACGCCAACCGCGACGCGCAGAAGAAGGCGGTCGTCGTGCAGATGAAGGGCGGCCAGCCGCACTTCGTCGCGAGCATCGGCCCCAAGGGCTCCGTCGACGAGGCCCCGGCCGCCGGCTCGGGCAGCGGTTCGGCCACCGGCAGCGCAGCGGGCAGCGGCTCGGCCACCGGCAGCGCGACGAAGTGACCCAGCCGACGTGACCACGCTCGTCCAGACGCTCGTCGACACGATCGCCCTCGGGAGCCTGTACGCCCTGACGGCGCTCGGCTACACGCTGGTCTACGGCGTCCTGCGCTTCATCAACTTCGCGCACTCCGACATCTTCACCGTCGGCGCGTGGGTCGCGTGGTCGTTCTGCGGGCTGTTCGGCTGGCTCGGCACCGGCTCGCCGATCTTCGCGATGCCGATCATCCTGGTGCTGGCGATGGCGACCTGCGCCGCGCTCGGCATCCTGATCGAGCTGCTCGCGTATCGCCCGCTGCGGCGGGCGCCGCGGCTCAACGTGCTGATCACCGCGATCGGCGTGTCGCTGCTGCTGCAGAACTGCGGCCAGCTCGACTGGGTGTTCGGCCGCCAGGGCCAGCCGATGCCGGCGCTCGTCGAGGATCGATCGCTGTTCATGCTCGCGGGCGTCAACATCCGGCTCGTCGACATCACGATCGTGCTGCTCGCGGGTGCGCTGATGGTCGCGCTCGAGCGGCTCGTCTACGGCAGCAAGGTCGGGCGGGCGATGCGCGCGGTCTCGTTCGACGAGCGCGTCGCCTCGCTGATGGGCATCAACGTCAACCGCATCGTGTCGATCACGTTCGGCATCGGCTCGGCGCTCGCCGCCGCCGGCGGCCTGCTGTTCGCGCTCAAGTACAGCAACATCAAGCAGCCCGCCGACACGACGTGGGTGCTGCTCGGCCTCCGCGCGTTCGTGGCCGCGGTCGTCGGTGGCATCGGCAACGTCCGCGGGGCCGTCGCCGGCGCGCTGCTGATCGCGTTCGTCGAGCAGTTCGGCGCCGCGTACCTGTCGGCGAACATGCGCGATCTGTTCGTGTTCGTCGTGCTGATCGTCGTCCTCCTGGTCAAGCCGAGCGGCCTGTTCGGCAAGGCCGTGGTGGAGAAGGTATGAGCGCGGGAGATCGCCGGACGCGGTCGCTCGCCGAGCGCGTGACCGAGCTGCGGCCGAACCCGCTCGTCGCCGCGGTGCGCTCGGCCTGGCCGTTCGTGATCGCGATCGTCATCGCGTTCGTGCTGCAGGCCGTGGTCGCGCCCGCGATGTCGCCGTTCAAGGCGAAGATGCTGCTCGACATCGGCATCGCGATCGTGCTGGCGAGCTCGCTCAACATCGTCAACGGGATGGCGGGGCAGTTCTCGATCGGCCACGCCGGCTTCATGATGATCGGCGGCTACGCGGCCGCGGTGGTCACCTACTACGGCTCGATCAAGCTGCTCGGCGTCCCGCTTGGCGTCGACGTCCCCGTCATCGGGGGCTTCATGGGCTCGGGCGACCTGCTGTTCCTGGCGTCGTGCATCGTCGGCGGCATCTTCGCCGCGGTCGCGGGCCTCGTCGTCGGGCTGCCGTCGCTGCGCTTGCGCGGCGACTACCTCGCGATCGTCACGCTCGGGTTCGGCGAGATCCTGCGGGTGCTCGTGCAGCAGACGCCGGAGGTGCCGTCGCCCAAGGAGGCCGCGGAGGCGGGCCTGGGCACGATGATGAGCCACCTCGGTGGGGCGCTGTCGTTCACCGGCACGCCGACCTACGTGTCGCCGACGCCGTGGCTCGAGAACGCCAGCGGCGAGCAGACCGGCCACGCCGGCATCTTCTTCACCTACCTCATCGTCGGGATCCTGCTGGTCTTGATCTACCGCCTCAAGACCGCGAACCAGGGTCGCCGGCTGCTCGCGGTGCGCGAGAACGAGATCGCGGCCGAGGCGTGCGGCGTCAACACGTCGCGCACCAAGGTCACCGCGTTCGTCCTCGCGGCGTTCTTCGCCGGCGTCGGCGGCGCGCTGTTCGCGCACGAGCTCGGGGCGACGCTGTCGCCCAAGGAGCTCGGCTTCATGAAGTCGATCGACCTCGTCATCATGGTCGTGCTCGGCGGCATGGGCTCGATCACCGGCGTCGTCTGCGCCGCGGCGTTCCTCACCGTGTTGCCGGAGCTCCTGCGCACGCTCGCGCCGATGATCACGAACCTGATCGGTGTCTCGGTGAACCCCGACGCGTACCGCATGCCGCTCTACGCGCTCGCGTTGATCCTCGTGATGATCCTCCGGCCGCAGGGGCTGTTCGGGATCCGCGAGCTGTGGGACCTCCGATGGTGGAAGAGGTACGTCACCCCGGCGTGGACCAAGATCGCGGGCGGCTGGCTGATCCCGCGCGCGCCGAAGGATCGCCCGTGACGGCGAAGATCGCCCTCGAGGCGAAGCAGCTGTCGCTCGCGTTCGGCGGGCTCAAGGCCGTCAGCGACTTCTCGCTGCGCGTGCCGGAGCGCGGCCTGTGCGGCCTGATCGGCCCGAACGGCGCGGGCAAGACCACCATCTTCAACCTGCTGACCGGCGTGTACCAGCCGGACCACGGCGAGATCTGGCTCGGGGGCACGCGGCTCGACGGCAAGAAGCCGTCGGCGATCGCCCTCGCGGGGCTCGCGCGCACGTTCCAGAACATCCGGCTGTTCGGCGAGCTCTCCGTGATCGACAACGTGCGCACCGCGTGCGGCGTCCGCGCGCGCAGCGGGCTCGTGCGGAGCTTCCTGCGCACGCCGCTGTTCCTCGCCGAGGAGCGCGCGATGATCGAGCGCTCGTACGACCTGCTCGACGTGCTCGGCATCGCGCACCGCGCCGACGAGCAGGCCAAGAGCCTGCCCTACGGCGACCAGCGTCGCCTCGAGATCGCGCGCGCCCTGGCGACCGAGCCCAAGGTGCTCCTGCTCGACGAGCCGGTGGCCGGGATGAACACGCAGGAGAAGCACGAGATGCGCTCGCTGATCGTCTCCTTGCGCGAGCGCTTCGACGTCGGGATCCTGCTCATCGAGCACGACATGGGCCTGGTGATGGAGATCTGCGAGGAGATCACGGTGCTCGATCACGGCGTCACGATCGCGTCGGGCAACGCGGCCGGCATCCAGGAGAACCCCGCGGTGATCGAGGCCTACCTCGGCGCGCCGGAGCCCGACGAGCCACCCTCCCAAGGACCGACCTGATGGCGCTCCTCGAAGTCCGCGAGCTCGACGTCCACTACGGGGGCATCCACGCGCTGCGCAACGTGTCGTTCTCCGTCGACGAGGGCAAGATCGTCACGCTGATCGGCGCGAACGGCGCCGGCAAGACGACGACCCTGCGCGCGATCTCGGGCCTCGTGAAGCCGTAGAAGGGCACCGTCACGTTCGGCGGCAAGCCGATCACCGGGATGCCGGCGCACGAGATCGTCAAGCTCGGGCTGTCCCACGTCCCCGAGGGTCGCGGCATCTTCGCCAACCTCACCGTCGACGAGAACCTGCAGCTCGGGGGCTTCCTGCGCAAGGACCCCGCGGGCATCGCGAAGGATCGCGCGCACGCGCTGTCGCTGTTCCCGCGCATCGCGGAGCGGCTCGCGCAGAACGCCGGCACGCTCTCGGGTGGCGAGCAGCAGATGCTCGCGATCGCGCGCGCGCTGATCGCGCGTCCGAAGCTGCTGCTCCTCGACGAGCCCTCGCTCGGGTTGGCGCCGCAGGTCGTGCAGCTGATCTTCAAGATCATCAAGACGATCGCGGCCGAGGGCACGACGATCCTGCTCGTCGAGCAGAACGCGTTCATGGCGCTCAAGGCCGCGTCGATGGCGCACGTGCTCGAGGTCGGCGCGCTCGCCGTGTCGGGCCCCGCCGCCGAGCTCGCGGCGGACGACAAGATCCGCAAGGCGTATCTAGGCGTTCACTGAACGGCGCAGTCGACGAGCGTCGGGGTCAGCACCCGGACCGCGTCCGCGGGATCGATCGCGACGAGGAAGCCGCGCGCGCCGCCGTTGATGTAGATCCGCGGTAGCGCGGCGATCGAGCGCTCCATGTAGACCGGCATCGGGCGCCGGAGCCCGAACGGCGACGTCCCGCCGACCTGGTAGCCCGAGTGGCGATCGGCGACCGCGGGCTTGCACGGCTCGGTGGCGCGCGCGCCGATCTGCCGCGCGAGCTGCTTGGTCGAGACCTCGCGGTCGCCGTGCATCAGGACGCAGAGCGGCTCGCCGGCATCGGTCTCGAAGATCAGGGTCTTGATCACCACGTGCTCGTCCACCCTGAGGGCGGCCGACGAGGCCGCGGTCCCCCCGCGCTCCTCCCACGCATACAGGTGCGGCTCGAAGGCGACCTTGGCGGCTCGAAGCGCGCGGATCGCCATGGTCACGGGGTGCTTCGCCACGAGCGGAGATGCTAGATCATTCGCGGACTCGATGGCCACCGACGCACATCACCTCAAGGAGCACGCGCACCACGAAAACGCCGCGCTCCACAACAAGGCGGGGGAGCGGCGGACACGGTGGGTCATCTACCTGACGGCCGCGATGATGATCGGCGAGCTGATCCTCGGGTACACGACCGGCTCGCTCGCGCTGACCGCCGACGGCTGGCACATGGGCACGCACGTCGGCGCGCTCGGGCTGACGCTCGTCGCGTACTGGTACGCCCGCCGCCACGCGGGCAACGACGCGTTCAGCTTCGGCACCGGCAAGATCTACGCGCTCGCGGGGTTCACCAGTGGCATCCTCCTGGCGGTCGTCGCGACCCACATGGTCATCGAGGGCGTCGAGCACCTGATCGAGAACCCCAAGGTCGCCTACCTCGACGCGCTGTTCGTCGCGTGCATCGGGCTCGGCGTGAACCTGGTGAGCGCGTACCTGCTGTCGCGGGATCACAGCTACGACCATGGCCACGGCCACGGGCACGGGCACGGACACGATCACGCCGACCACGACGATCACGATCATGCGGGGCACGATCACGCCGCGACGCGTGACAAGCCCAAGGTCGGCTCGGTCGATTTCAACCTGCGCGCCGCGTACATCCACATCCTCGCCGACGCGATGACCTCGCTGCTCGCCGTCGTCGCGCTCGCGCTCGGGCAGTGGCTCGGCTGGTGGTTCCTCGACCCGATCATGGGCATGGTCGGCGCTGGGGTGATCCTGTGGTGGACCCTGTCGCTGTGCCGGCAGGCGATGGGCCAGCTGCTCGACGTCGTGTCGTCACCCCAGCACGAGAAGGTCGTGCGCCAGCGCCTCGAGTCGATCGACGACGTGCGCATCTCCGACCTCCACGTCTGGGAGCTCGGTCCCGGGCGGCGCAGCTGCATCGTCGCGCTCGTGACCGCGACGCCGCGCGACCTCGCCTACTACCGCGACGCCGTGCTCACGGCGCTCAACGTCGCGCACCTGACCATCGAGATCCACCAGTGCGAGCTGTCGCACGAAGACCCACATCGTCTCCAGCCTGCGCATCACCATGAGCACTGAGCACGGCTGTGTGCATCGGGCGTGTCGCGTAGCGACATCCACCGAGATGTCGTACCCGCGTGATTTCGCTGCAAACGGGGCTTGTGGAACGGCCTGTCCCTTGCTGTTGTGGCGCTCACGATGATTCGCTGGGGCGCGCTGATCATGGTCGCGGCGTCATGTACGTCGATGACCGAGGGATGGAACGGCGATCGCGAGATCGGCCTGGACGTCAGCGAGAGCGAGCAGGCCGCGACCGTGTGTGGCAGCGGCCCGACGGTCAAGGGCATCGACATCTCCAAGTACCAGGGCGACATCAACTGGCCGGCCGTCGCCAACGACGGCGTCGAGTTCGCGTTCGTGCGCGTGTCCGACGGGCTCAACGCGATCGACGCGAAGTTCGCGCGCAACTGGGACGGCACGCGCGCCAATCACGTCTTGCGCGGCGCCTACCAGTTCTTCCGTCCCGGTCAGGACGCACGCGCGCAGGCCGACCTGTTCCTGTCGAAGATCGGCACCCTCGAGGCCGACGATCTGCCCCCGGTGATCGACGTCGAGGCGGCCGATGGGCTGTCCGCGTCGAAGGTCGCCGCGGGCGTCAAGACGTGGATCGACCGCGTGGCGAGCGTGACCGGCCGGACGCCGATCATCTACACCGGCTACTACTTCTGGCGTGACTCCGTCGGCGCGGCGGATCAGACGACCTCACCCCTGTGGCACGCGCAGTACTCCACCGCGTCGTGCCCGAACATCGCGCCGCCCTGGAAGGACTGGGCGATCTGGCAGTACAGCTCGTCGGGCTCCGTCGCCGGCATCGTCGGCAACGTCGACATGAACCGGTTCAACGGCACCCGGGCCGAGCTCGAGGCGACGCTGATGGCGGCGCCGCGTGCGTGCGGCACGATCCCGCGCGTAGGCGGCATCGTCGACGACGGCGATGCCTGCTTCATGGCCGGTGGCCCGCTGCAGTACATCCGCCAGGTCACCGACGGTGGCGACGGTGGCGACCTCCAGTGGACGCACGCGACCGCGAACGCGACCGAGTCCAACTACGGCGAATGGAACCTCGCG
>JAPLLF010000624.1 GCA_026387715.1 Pseudomonadota bacterium | reverse complement strand
GGCCGAGCCGGTCGAGGCCCCGCGCGACGAAGCCGCGGAGAAGCTCAACGAGAACCTGTGGCGCACGGTCGACGAGCTGGAGCTTTCGGTCCGCTCGGCGAACTGCCTGCAGAACGCCAACATCAAGTACATCGGCGAGCTCGTGCAGAAGACCGAGAGCGAGATGCTGAAGACCAAGAACTTCGGCCGCAAGTCGCTCAAAGAGATCAAGGAGCTGCTCGCCGAGATGGGCCTGCAGCTCGGCATGAAGCTCGACAACTGGCCGGGTCCCAACCCGCTCAAGAAGTAACTAGAAAGCGAAACGAGAGAACGTCATGCGTCATCGCAAATCAGGCAGGAAGCTCGGTCGTAACTCGTCCCACCGGACGGCGTTGTTCAACAACCTCGTGACGGCGCTGCTCACGCACGGCCGCATCGAGACCACCGAGGCGAAGGCCAAGGAGCTCCGTAAGTTCGCGGAGGCCGCGATCACGTGGAGCGTCGACGTGCATCCGCTGATCGCCAAGGGCGACGCGGCGACGCCGGCCGAGAAGGCCAAGCTCGTCCACGCGCGCCGTCGGGCTCGCCTGACGGTCATGACCGACGAAGCGATGCAGCGCCTGTTCGGCGACATCGCGACGCACTTCGCGGCGGGCAAGGGCGGCTACACGCGCGTCCTCAAGACCCGCGTGCGCAAGGGTGATGCGGCGCCGATGGCGTACATCGAGCTGTGCGGCCTCGCCGTACGGCCGGCCTGATCCCGCTCACTTACCTCCACCGTGACTGTGACGCCCGCACCTGCGGGCGTTACTGCTTTTCGGCTATACACCGCGGGCGTTTTCGGCGACAACCCGCCTCGTTGTTCCGCCCCTCGTGGGCCTCATCTGGAGCCTTTCCCTATGCGCAATCTTCGTCCCGTCTGTCTCGCTCTTGGCCTCTCGGGCCTCTCGCTCCTTGGCTGTCGCAGTGACGACCCCAAGAACCCTGGGACCGACGTCGATGCGCCACCCGTCACGACCGCCATGACCATCCAGGACGTCCAGAACGACGGCCTGCCGGCCGGTTCGCCGGTCAGCCTCAAGGGTGTCGTGGTCGCGGCGATCGACATCTACGGCGCGCGTACGGGCGATCTGTACCTGGCCGAGCCGGAGGGTGGGGCGTTCTCGGGGGTCAAGGTCTTCAACGTGCCCGTCGAGCAGGTCGGCCTGCTCGCGGTCGGCGACATCGTCGATCTCACCGGCGGCGAGAAGGACGAGTTCGCGCTCGCCGCGGACACCTCCGGGCGCACGACGACCGAGATCAAGCCCATCACGGGTGGCGCCATCTCGGTGGTCAAGACCGGCACCGGCGCGGTGCCGACGCCGACCGTGGTCGACGGCCTCGCGTTCTCGACGCTCGACGTCGCGGCCCAGGATGTCGAGTGGGAGAAGTGGGAGGGCGTGCTCATCACCGTGACGAACGCCCGCCAGGTCACCCCGATCGGTGACTTCGCGCCGAGCGGCTCGACGCCGGCCGACGACCAGTTCTCGTTCGACCTCACCGGGGGGCTCGTCGTCGAGTCGGTCCTCGGCCCGATCCCGACCACGGCGCTCGCGCAGACCTGCTACGGGCACTTCTATATCGAGCACAATCGGGGTCATCATGTGCGGGTGGCCACACCGGAGGATCCGGCGAGCAGTCGGGTTGGCGAGAATTTCTACCAGTTTCTGCCGCGCACGGTGTGGGGTTCCCTTGTGCATTCCTGGCGGCTTGAGGAG
>JAPLLF010000893.1 GCA_026387715.1 Pseudomonadota bacterium | reverse complement strand
GAGCCGTGCACGTTGATGCAGCCGCGTGGCGCGGCGGTGAGCACCGCGGGTGGCAGGATCTTGCCGTAGGCGACGACCACGCACAGCTCGGCGGCCGACGCGGTCACCGCGGCCGCGAGCTCGCCGGTCCGGGCCGAGCGCGGCTGCAGCACCGGCAGGCCGAGCTCGAGCGCGGCCGTCTTCACCGCCGGGGCCGCGAGCTGCGCGCCCCGCCCCGCCGGCTTGTCGGGTTGCGACACGACGAGCCCGACCTCGTGGCCGTGCGCGACGAGGGCCCGCAGACACGGAACGGCGAACGCCGGCGAGCCCATGAACACGAGTTTCATTGCCGTCTCATTCGAACAGGTTCGACAGGTAGGTAACCCGCAGGCGATCGTCGCGCAAGACGCGGAAGGCTTCGTCGAGCACGGTCGCGATGTCGTCGAGCTCCCGGGCGAGCTCGCGGCGAAGATCCGACGGAAAACAGTCGCTCGCGAAGTCGCGTCGAGCGGACTGATACGCGCGCCGGATCTCGAACGCCGTCGCGTCGCGACGGACCCCGAGCAGCGCGAAGTAGTCGGCGTCGGTGACCAGCCGCCATCGCGCCCGCACGCGCTCGCGATCGATCGCCAGGTCGGTCTCGCCGACGAGCGCCGTCGAGTCGTCGTGGACCTCGGTGTCCATGCGGCGCGCGGTCGCGAGCCCCAGCGTGATGAGGCCCCACGCGAGCGGCAGGAGATCCGCCACGTCGACGCCCGCGACGCGCGCGACCTGCGCGAGGTCGACCTGACCGTCGACCGCGGCCAGCGCGGCGCGCTCCTCGATCGACAGATCCGACAGGTTGATGATGCCGCCGAGCCGCTCGCGATCCGGCACCTCGATCACCGTCGACGACGGCCCGACCATGCGCTCGAGCGTCGAGCGATCGAGCTTGCGACGGATGCCCTCGAGCACGAGCGCCGCGGGATGCCGCGACAGCCGGATGCGCTCCGACGACGGCACCTCCTCGACGACGATGTGGTACGAGCCCGCGTCCCAGCCGAACAACGAGTACACGATGTCCTCGACGTGGCGACGCACCGCGGGCAGCAGCTCGCGACGCTTGAGGTAGCCGAGATCGACGAGGATCTCGCCCATCCGCCGACCCGACTCGGCGACGACGGTCTGGCACCGCTCGTACTGCGACGCCGTGATCTTGCCCTCGCGCACGAGCAGCTCGCCCATGCGATCGAGCGGCTCGTTCGACGCCGCGAACACCGGGCGGCCCTGGTCGAGCAGCACGACCTTCTCGACGTCGCCCTTCTTGAAGCGGATGTGCCCCGTCGTCTGCGAGGCGAACGCCTTGGCGAGCAGCATCGCCGCGTCGGTCTGGCCCCGAACGAGCTCGCCGGCATCCGGCACGCCCCGCTCGCGCACCTGCGTATCCCACGTGCCCGGCGACGTGGTCGGGTTGCCGAGTTGCTCGGGCAGGCTGCGCGAGGCCGCCCGCGACTCGATCTCGGTGACCCCACCACCGAGGGGGGTGTCCTCGCCGAGCGCCGCGAGATCGATCTCGGTGTGGTGATCGTGGCGGGGCGCGAGGTCGACCGGGGGCGAGGACGACTCGCCGTTGCCGGTCTGCTGGAACAGCCGCTGCGCCATCATCGACATCTTCGCGCGCAGCT
>JAPLLF010000861.1 GCA_026387715.1 Pseudomonadota bacterium | reverse complement strand
TCGAGCGGCCGGCGCCACCGCGCGGCCACGCCCTCCATCGCGGCACCGAGATCCGGCGGCGTGACGCCGTGCGCGCGCAGCGCGTCCTGCTCGGCGCGCGACAGCCGGAGTCGCGGCGAGGTCGGGGCGCTGTCGCGCGTGAAGTTCCACCACACGATCGTGTCGACGGGCGCGACGATGCCGCCCGGTTGCGTCACGGTGGCGAGGCCGACCTCCGCTCCCGCGCTCGCGCCGGTGCGGCCGTCGAGCTCGTCGCACAGCCGGCGCAGCGCGACGAGCGTCCGGGTTCCGGACTCGCCGATCAGCGCGCGCGCCTCGACGGCGAGGTTCGCGAGCGTGGTCAGGCTCGAGGCGGAGAACGACCGGCTGCGCGCCCAGGTCTGCAGCAGGCCGAGCCGACGCACGATCTCGGCCGCGACGATCGCGCCGTCGCGGGGCGCGGCGGGCATCAGCAGCGTCGTGATGCGGTCGGCGGTGGCGGCGCGCCAGTCGTCGTCGCACAGCGCGAGCCCCTCGGCGAGCGCCGCGTCCCACGTCGGGGCGCGACGGCTGGGGAAGCGGCCGAGCGCGCCGATCAGGCGCTTGGCGACGCGGCGCGGGATCGGGCCGGGATCCATGCACAGGATCGCATGGAGATCCGCGGGCTCCATCGGCTCGAACGCGGCCTCGATGATCAGCCGGACGAGCGCGGTCGACGCCAAACCGACGCTCGCGCCGATGTGTGGCACCCCGTGGCGGTGCAGCGCGGCGTCGAGCAGCGCGTCGCCGCCGACGATCAGGACGTCGTCGAGCGACGGCAGCGTGCTGAGGTGCGCGGCCACCTCGTTCGCGGCGGCCAGCGGCCCGTGGCAGCGAAGCAGCGTGAGGCCGCCGTCGCCGGTGGGCGTGAACGCGGTCGTGCGCGCGTGTGCGAGGTCGCCGGTGGGCGTCGCGGTCTTCGGCGGCACGGTCGTGATCGCGACGCCGTCGGCCGCGAGCGCCGTGAACACCCGCTGCCATAGCGGCTCGAGGCTCGTGGGCGGCGTCAGCAGGACGATCGCTTCGATGTCGACGCGCGCGGTGCCCAGCGCCGCCAGCACGGTCGTCAGGCGATCGGGCACACCCGGGAACGTCGTGGAGGTCGCCTCCCACAGCGCGGCGAGCCGCGCGCTCGCCGGTTCGCCGCGCCAGCCCCACATCATCAGGAGATCGCGGTCGCGCAGCAGCCGCTGGCACGTGCCGATCGGGTCGGCCTCGTACGAGGCCCGCCACCAGCCGTCGACGCCGGCGATCGTCGACGACAGCCCGGTCGCGCGCTCGAGCGGCGTCGCGTGCAGCCCGCCGAGGCCGAGCTCGGTCTCGAGCCGCGCGAGCAGGCCGAGCGGGCCGTACCACGCCTCGCCGATCGCGGCGGTGCGACCGCGCAGGGCGCCCGGCCAGGCGGTCCCGTCGAGCGCGGGATCGAAGACGAGCCTGAGGCCACCGATCATCTGCGGCCACCGTCGCTCACGACCGCCGCGCGATGCGCAGCGGTCTGCCGCAGGACATCCCCAACCCCAACCACGGCGGAACGATAGCGCGCGGGCGCGCGGATCGCGCGGGGCGCGACCACGAACCGATCGCCCCGAGCCGCTGTAGATCGCACGGTCGCGCAGGAATGCCTCGATGAGGCGTCGTGACACGTGGTTCACCGGTCGCGCACGCTGGGATCCCGAGCAAACAGCGCCCGACGTTCGTGGCCGATCTCTTGCAGCCGCCTCGCGTCGCCACCCATGCTCGCCACGACAGCGCACATCAACCGGATCGCGACGGGCGTGCCCAAGCACGATGTTCATCAAGCGTTCGTCGGCCTGGCGCGAACGCTCCTCGCCGAGCCCCGCGCGCAGACCTTGTTCGACCGCATGGTCGTGAAGGCGCAGATCGAGCATCGCTACTCGGTCCTCGGGCTCGTCGGCGAGCATCGCGTCTACCGGCGAGGTGAGTTCCCGACGACGGGGCAGCGCATGAGGCTGTACGAGCAGCACGCCCCCGGACTCGCGGCCGAGACCGTCGCGCGGCTCGAGCTCGGCGCCGACGCGCGTCGCATCACCCACGTCATCGTGACCTCCTGCACCGGCATGTACGCGCCGGGCCTCGATCTCGAGCTGGTCGAGCGGTGCGGGCTCGATCCCGCGGTCGAGCGCACGATGATCGGCTTCATGGGCTGCTACGCGGCGATCAATGCGCTCCGGCTCGCGCGCCACATCGTCCGGTCCGAGCCGACGTCGCGCGTCCTGCTGGTGAACCTCGAGCTGTGCTCGCTCCACCTACAGCAGACCGACAACCTCGAGCAGCTCCTGTCGTTCCTGGTGTTCGCGGACGGGTGCGCCGCCGCGGTCGTCAGCGCCGATCCGATCGGCCTGGCGATGGATCGATTCCACGCCGCGCTGATCCCCGACACGCGCGAGCTCATCACCTGGAAGATCCGCGACGCCGGCTTCGACATGTTCCTGTCGGGCCGCGTCCCGCCGACGATCACGCGCGGGCTCGCAGGCGTGGTCGACGACATCCTCGACGGCGCGACCCCGGCGGCGATGGACCTGTGGGCCGTGCACCCGGGTGGTCGCTCGGTGCTCGACGCGGTCGACACGGCGCTGGCGCTACCCCCCGCGGCGCTCGCGTGCTCGCGCGCCGTGCTCGCGCGGTACGGCAACATGTCGTCGGCGACCGTGATGTTCGTGCTCGCCGACGTCCTCGCCGCCGCGGCCGCCGGCCAGCGAGGCTGCGCGATGTCGTTCGGCCCCGGGCTGACCGCCGAGACGATGCTCTTCCACAAGGCGTGACCACGATGACCCTCGACTTCTCGCGACGATCGACGCAGCCCGAGCTCATGGACACCGAGCCGGTGAGCTTCGCCGAGTTTCGCGCGTGTCTCGTCGATCTCGCGCGGGTCAATCAGCTGTCGGGCGCGTATCGGCCGACGCTCGCCTTCTTCGATCGCCTGCTCCCGACCCTGCGGCGGCTCGGCCGACCGCTCGAGGTCGTCGACGTCGGCAGTGGCTACGGCGACATGCTGCGCCGGATCGACGCCTGGGCGGCGCGCCATCGCGTGGCGGTCTCGCTCACCGGCGTCGATCTCAACCCGTGGTCGCGGCAAGCCGCCGCCGAGGCGACCCCCTCGACGCAGCCGATCACCTGGGTGACCGCCGACGCGTTCGCGTACCGCCCACCACGCGGGATCGACGTCGTGATCAGCTCGCTGTTCACGCACCACCTCTCCGATCCCGCGGTGATCCAGTTCGTGACCTGGATGGAGAAGACCGCGCGGCTCGGCTGGTTCGTCAACGATCTCCACCGACACCCGCTGCCGTATCACGTGTTCCGTCGCGTCGCGAAGCTCGCGCGGTTCCATCGCTTCGTGCAGCACGACGGGCCGGTGTCGATCGCGCGTGCGTTCGGCGTCGCGGACTGGCGCCGCATCCTCGACGACGCCGGCCTGTCCCCCAAGGCGGCCGAGATCGCGTGGCGCATGCCGTTCCGGCTCACCGTCGGCAGGTGGCGCGAATGACCGCCGTGGTCGTCGGTGGCGGGCTGGCGGGCGCGACGCTGGCGACGCGGCTGGCGCGCGCCGGTCGCGACGTCGTGTTGCTCGAGCGCGAGGTCGGTCCGATCGACAAGGTGTGCGGCGAGTTCCTGTCGTGCGAGGCCGCGGGGTACCTCGCGCGGCTCGGCGTCGATCTCGACGCGCTCGGCGCGGTCCCGATCGACGCGGTGCGGTTGTGTACGCGCGAGGCCATCGCGCGCACGCCCTTGCCGTTCGCCGCGACGAGCCTGTCGCGCCGCGTGCTCGACGAGGCCCTGCTCTCGTCCGCCGCACGTGCGGGCGCACGCCTCGTGCGCGGCGAACGGGTGG
>JAPLLF010000598.1 GCA_026387715.1 Pseudomonadota bacterium | reverse complement strand
GCGCGACACGCGCACCGCGCCGCCCTCCCACACCAACTGGTGCGCCGGCGGCAGCTTGCGCGCGTGCACATAAATGGTGCGTGGTGACGGCACGTAGCCATAGCGGAGATAGAGCCGGATGCTCTCGCGGTCCAGTTAGCGCGGAAAGTCGTCGTCGCTGACGATCGACTTCAGATCCGACGCGAATCGCAGCAATCCGCCGTGCTCCGAGTAGTAGACCGGCTTCTTGCCGAGGCGATCGCGGACCAGCAAGAGCCGCCGTCGTGCCTCGTCCCAGAGCGCGAAGGCGAACATGCCGGCGAACCGCTCGATGCAGTCGAGCCCCCACTCGTCGTACGCGGCGAGGATGACCTCGGTGTCGGTGTGGGAGCGGAAGCAGTGCCCCGCCGCTTCCAGTTCGGCGCGCAGTTCGAGGAAGTTGTAGATCTCGCCGTTGAACGTGATCACGGCGCCCGACGCCGCGACCATCGGCTGGTTGGCGTCGGGCGACAGGTCGATGATCGACAGCCGGCGATGCCCGAGGCCGACCGGGCCGTGCACCCACGTCCCCCGCGCGTCCGGGCCGCGGTGCGCGACGGCATCCGTCATCGCGTCGACCAGCCTGGCAGAAACCGGCCGGTCCTGGCTCGCGTACAGCTTTCCGGCGATGCCGCACATGCGTGGTTCGACGCCAGTGTACCGTGAGCGATACGGCGAAGGTGCGTCGCGATTCTTTGCGACGGGGCACGCCCCGACGTCATGGCGGAGATGGCCGCCGCGGGCGAGCTCCCCGTCATCCAGCGCACGTTCATCGATCCGGGCGGGTTCCGCGCCGGGACGTCGGTGTTCCCGACCGTCAGCGGCCCGGCGCACCTCCCGGTGCTCACCGGCGCCCACCCCGGCCGCGCGAACCTGCCGGGCATCCGGTGGGCCGAGCGCCCGTCGAACCGGCTCGGCTTCCTGGGCAAGACGCGGTCGTACATGACCCCGTTCCGCAGCCCGAAGCTCCAGCGCGACATCGCCCCCGACGTGACCACGCTGTTCGCGCACATCGACGGCCTCGCCGACGTCAACACGTGGTTCGTGCGCGGCTGCCCGACCGCGTCGCGGTTCACCCGCACCTCGAAGGCGAGCGCGTGGGTCAAGAGCCTCGCGACGACCGACTGGTTCTCGTCGGATCTCGCCGCCGAGCACGCGGTGGTCAAGGCCTACGATCGCGGGTTCCCCTCGGTGTTCGCGGTGTTTCCCGCCGTCGACGAGCTCGGCCACAAGTCGGGCCCGCGGTCGCCCGACTCGTTCGAGGCGTATCGCCGGTTCGACAAGGCGCTCGGGCGCGTGATCGACGCGCTCGTCCGCACGCACAAGCTCGACGGCACGCTGATCGTGCTGACCTCGGATCACGGCCAGTCGACGACGCACACGCACTTCGAGCTCGACGCGTTCGTGCGCCAGACGTTCCCCAAGACCTTGTCGTATCCGCGGCTGTGGAACCACGTCGACGACGCCGAGTGCGCCGTGATGGTGTCGGGCAACGCGATGGCCAACGTCTACCTCGCCGGCAGCGGCGGCTGGGACGACTACGCCGACATGACCTCCGGCCGGCCGCTCGAGCTCGTCCAGCGGCTGCTCGCCCAGGAGTCGATCGATCACGTGATCTACCGCAAGGGCGGCGGGCGCGCGTGCGTCGTCGTCGGTCGCCACGGCACCGCGACCGTCGAGCCCGACGTCAAGACCGGCGACGCGCAGGCGACGTCCGTGAGGTACACGGTCACCGGGGTGGATCCGCTCGGGCTCGGCTTGCCGCCCGAGGCGCTCGGCCGGGACGCGATCGCCCAGCGCACCGCGCACACCGTGTACCCCGACGCGCCGTGGCAGCTCGCGGAGTTCTATCGTTCGTCGCGTGCGGGGGACCTCGTCGTGTGCGCGAAGCCCGGCTACGACCTGCGCGCCAACTTCGAATACCAGCCGCACAACGGGTCCCACGGCGGCCTGCACCGGGACCACATGCTCGTGCCCGCCGCCGTCAACGGCACGTGGGGTCGCGAACACGTGCGGACCGTCGATCTGTTTCCGTCGATCCTCCACGCACTCGGAAAGCCGGTGCCGGCCGCGATCGATGGTGAAGTCGTGGAGATCCATCGATGAGCTTGTCGCGCCTCTTGCAGTCCCTCACGTCCCGGTTCACGCGCGGCATCACGACGCGCACCCAGCTGCTCAATCACCTGATCGCGACGCGGGGCTACCAGAACTACCTCGAGATCGGCGTCCGCGATCGGCGCCACAACTTCGACAAGATCAAGGCCCCCGGCATCAAGCACGGGTGCGATCCAGCGCCGCTGCGCACGATCTCGCACGTGATGACGTCGGATGCGTTCTTCGCCCAGCACGCCAAGCTCGGCGGCAAGCCCTACGACCTGGTGTTCATCGACGGCCTGCACATCGCCGATCAGGTCGAGCGCGACATCGTCAACGCGCTCGATCACCTGACACCCGACGGGACCGTGGTGCTCCACGACTGCAACCCGCTGACGGCCGACGCGCAGACCGACGACTACGACGGCAAGAAGCACTGGAACGGCACCGTGTGGAAGGCGATCGTGAAGCTCCGCGCGACGCGCGACGACCTCGCGATCTGGGTGCTCGACATGGACGAGGGCTGCGGCATGGTGCGCCGCGGCACGCAGACGAAGCTCGTCGTGCCGACGACGGACTACGCCGCGCTCGACTACGCGTACCTCGAGAAGGAGCGCGCGGCCGCGCTCAACTTGCGCCCGGTCACCGACCTCGAGCGCCTGATGCAGGGGCACGCGTGAAGGGCATCGTCCTCGCCGGGGGCACCGCGACGCGGCTCTACCCCGCGACGCTCGGCATCTCCAAGCAGCTGCTGCCGATCTACAACAAGCCGATGGTCTACTACCCGATCTCGCTGCTGATGCTGGCGGGGATCCGGGACATCCTGATCATCTCCACGCCGCACGACCTGCCCGGCTTTCGCCGGCTGCTCGGCACCGGCGCGTCGTGGGGCGTGCAGTTCCACTACGCGGAGCAGGCGCGGCCCGGCGGCCTCGCCGAGGCGTTCATCGTCGGGCGCGAGTTCATCGGCGACGACGGCGTGTGCCTCGTGCTCGGCGACAACATCCTCCACGGCGCCGGCCTCGCCGAGATGCTGCAGGCGGCCGCCGCGCGCCCGACCGGCTGCACGCTGTTCGGCTACCAGGTCACGCACCCCGAGCGTTACGGCGTCGCGGAGATCGACCGGGCCGGCAAGATCCTCTCGCTCGAGGAGAAGCCGAAGGCGCCGCGGTCCAACCTCGCGGTCACCGGCCTGTACTTCTACGACAACGCCGTCGTCGACATCGCGGCGCACCTCGCGCCGTCGCCGCGCGGCGAGCTCGAGATCACCGACGTCAACCTGGCGTACGTCGCGCGCGACGCCGCGCGCCTCGAGGTGCTCGGGCGCGGGTTCGCCTGGCTCGACACCGGCACGCACGACAGCTTCCTCGACGCGGCGAACTTCGTGCAGGTGCTCGAGCGCCGGCAGGGCGTCTACATCGCGGCGCTCGAGGAGATCGCGTACCGCATGGGCTTCATCGACGCGGCGCAGCTCGCCAAGCTCGGCGACGCGATGGCCATGACCGACTACGGCAAGTACCTCCAGGCCGTCGCCCGAGGGGAGTGATGGCGGAGATGGAGTTCGTCGAGCTGCCGCTCGCAGGGCTCGTGCTCGCCAAGCCGCGGGTGTTCCGCGACGAGCGCGGGTTCTTCGTCGAGACCTACAGCGAGCCGCGGTATCGCGCCGCCGGCATTTCCTGCACATGGGTGCAGGACAACCACTCGCGGTCGGCGAAGGGCACGCTGCGCGGGATGCACTTCCAGACCACGCCCGGACAGGCCAAGCTGGTGCGCTGCGCGAGCGGGACGATCTGGGACGTCGCGGTCGACATCCGCAAGGACTCGCCGACGTTCGGGCGCTGGCACGCCGAGATCCTCGACGGCGAGTCGCACCACCAGCTGTTCGTGCCGATCGGCTTCGCGCACGGCTTCGTCGTGCTCTCCGCGTCGGCGGACGTCGTCTACAAGGTGTCGAGCGTCTACGACGGCGCGACCGAGAGCGGGTTTGCGTATCGCGATCCCGCCGTGGCGATCGCGTGGCCGATCGTCGACGAGCTGATCGTGAGCGCGCGCGATCGCGACGCCCGGCCGCTGGCGGAGGTGGTGTGAGGATCTGGGTCACCGGCGCGAGCGGCATGCTCGGGCGCGAGGTCTGCGCGGCGCTCGCGGCGCGTGAGCTCGACTTCATCGGCACCGATCGCGAGCTCGACATCGCGAATCCCGGCGCGGTCGCGCAGTTCGCGTCGCGCGAGCCG
>JAPLLF010001277.1 GCA_026387715.1 Pseudomonadota bacterium | reverse complement strand
AGCCTCGCGGCGGTCGATGATCCCGATCCGCGGTTCGACGCGATGTGCGGGGAGCTGCGCTGCCAGATCGGCAACACCGCGACCGACGCGGAGGCGCGCACGCACGCGCTCTACCTCGCCGACCGCTGGCGACCGCACCCCGACGTCGTCGTCGACGCCGGCGTGCGCGTCGAGGCGCAGGACCTGTACTACCCGGACGATCTACGCGGCCGCATCGATCCGCTCACCGGCACCCGCGTGGGCGACGTGGCGATCGCGCTGCGCCACGCGGTCGAACCGCGGCTCGGGATCGCGGTCGACCCGACCTCGACCGGCCGGGCGCGACTGCTTCTGCACGTCGGCCGGTACGCCGACCTCTTGCCCCTCGGGCTCGTCGATCGCTACTTCACCCGCACCACCCTGATCCAGCAGATCAGCCTGGGCAACGTGGGCAACGTGGTCAGCGAGCGGCCGCGCCTGGTGGTCGGGCCCGAGCTCGAGGCCGGCCAGCTCGACGAGCTGCTCGCGGGTGGCGAGCTCGAGCTCGTCCCCGGCGTCGTGCTCGGCGCGAGCTGGCGCCATCGCCGGCTCCACCGGATCGTCGAGGACGTCGCGTTCGGCGACGGCTACCGGCTCGAGAACCCGCCGGCCGCGCGGCGCGATCACGACGCCGTGATCCTCGCGATCGCGGCGCGGCTCGACGCGCTGCGGCTCGTCGCCAGCTACACGCGCGCGCGCGCGTCGGGGACGTCCCTCACGGACGACCACACGTCGCCCGCGTTCGACGGCGACTCGGTCGAGGCGATCGATCTCGCGGGCGTGCTCGACGCCGACCGCACGCACGACGTGAAGCTCGACGCGAGCTACACGCGGCGCGGCCTGACGTTCGGCGTGCGCGTGCGCGCGCAGTCCGGCACGCCGATCACGGCGACCGTCAGCGGCGTCAACGTGCTGGCCCCTGGCGCGCTCGGGCGCACGCCGTTCTCGACGGGGCTCGACACGCACCTCGGGTATCGCCGGCCACTGACCGCGCGCGTGACCGGGGAGATCTACGTCGACGTCGTGAACCTGGTCGACGCGCAGACCGTCACGGCCGTCGACGCCCGCTACGCCGACAGTCGCGTCGCCGTGCCGATCGCCGGGGGCACGTACGCCGACCTGATCTGGCTGCGCCTCGAGGACCACACCTCGTGGTCCCACAACGCGAACTTCGGCAAGCCGACCAACCGCAACGCGCCTCGCGCGGTCACGCTCGGCGCGCGCCTGACGTTCTGAGGTGTATGGTCCGCCCATGGCGGTCACCGAATCCACATCCTCCTGGGTCGCGAAGGAATTCGCCGACTCCATCGTTCCGACCCTCGTCGACTACATCAAGATCCCGAACAAGTCGGTGATGTTCGAGCCCGACTGGAAGAAGGTCGGCCACATGGACCGCGCCGTCGAGCTGCTCGCCGGCTGGGCGCGCGCGCGGCTCCCCGCGGGCGCCACGCTCGAGGTCATCGCGCTCGGCGAGCGCACGCCCGTCATCTTCATGGACATCCCCGGGACTGGCGGCAAGGCCGGCGACACCGTGATGCTCTACGGCCACCTCGACAAGCAGCCCGAGATGACCGGCTGGCGCGAGGGGCTCGGCCCGTGGACGCCGGTGATCGAGGGTGACAAGCTCTACGGTCGCGGCGGCGCCGACGACGGCTACGCGATCTTCGCGTCGCTCACCGCGATCAACGCGCTCGCCAAGGACGGCACGCCGCACGCGCGCTGCGTCGTCATCATCGAGGCCGGCGAGGAGAGCGGCAGCCCCGATCTGCCCGCGTACGTCGAGCACCTCGCGCCGCGCATCGGCGACGTGTCGCTCGTCGTGTGCCTCGACTCCGGCTGCGCGAACTACGATCAGCTGTGGTCGACGACCTCGCTGCGCGGCCTGATCGTCGGCAACCTCGAGGTCTCGCTGCTCACCGAGGGCGTGCACTCCGGCGACGGCTCCGGCATCGTCGCGTCGAGCTTCCGCGTCGTCCGCCAGCTCCTCGATCGGCTCGACTCGAGCGTCACCGGCACGGTGCTGCTCGACGCGCTCGCGACCGAGATCCCCAAGGCGCGCGTCCTCCAGGCCGCCGCCGCCGCCGCCGTGCTCGGCGACGAGGTGTGGAGCAAGTTCCCGCTGCAGGACGGCGCCGTGCCGGTCAGCAAGGACAGCGCCGAGCTGATCCTCAACCGCACGTGGCGCCCCGCCCTGTCGATCACCGGCGCCGACGATCTGCCGCCGATCGCCAACGCGGGCAACGTGCTGCGGCCGCGCACGCGCCTCAAGATCTCGCTCCGCATCCCGCCGCGCGTCGATGCGACCCAGGCCGCGGCGCTCGTCAAGCAGACGCTCGAGGCGGACCCGCCCTACGGCGCCAAGGTCACGTTCGATCACATCGGCGCGAACACCGGCTGGGATGCGCCACCGCTCGCGCCGTGGCTCGAGACGGCCCTCGAGACCGCGTCGCAGACGCACTTCGGGCGGGGCGCGATGTACATCGGCGAGGGTGGATCGATCCCGTTCATGGGCATGCTCGGCGCCAAGTTCCCCCGGGCGCAGTTCTGCATCACCGGCGTGCTGGGCCCAAACTCGAACGCGCACGGCCCCAACGAGTTCCTCCACGTCCCCACCGCGCGCAAGCTGACGCTGTGCGTCGCGGACGTCCTCGCCGCGCACGCCCGGCAGTAGATCGTCTCGCGCGGACGCGCGTTGGCATGGCCATGCGCGTCCTGCCCCTGGTCTGCCTCATGGTCGCCTCGCTCGCCATGACCGGGGCGCACGCGGAGCGCTGCCGGGACCTCCCGGCCACCGCGTTCGCGTCGCTGTCGCCGAAGGCGCGCGAACGCTTCCC
>JAPLLF010000493.1:7666-16784 GCA_026387715.1 Pseudomonadota bacterium | reverse complement strand
GCACGCAGGGGCGCCCGCTCGCCGCCCGCGATCCCGCGACCGCCGCCGTGCCGATCATCGCGCACGCCGACGTGCGGCGCATGCTGCTGCGCCAGCGCGCGATCGTCGAGGGTGGGCTCGCCTTGCTCGTCCGCGCGTCGTTCTACGCCGACCTCGCCCACCACGCCGACGGCGAGACCGCCGCCGAGGCGCAGTTGCTCGTCGACCTGCTCACGCCGATCGCGAAGTCCTTCCCGGCGGAGAAGGGCTTCGAGGCCAACACGCTCGCCCTCCAGATCCACGGCGGCTACGGCTACTCGAGCGAGTACCTGCCCGAGGCGTGGCTGCGCGATCAGAAGCTCAACTCGATCCACGAGGGGACGACCGGCATCCAGGCCGCGGATCTCCTCGGGCGACGCGCCGTCGCGCACGGTGGGGCCGCGCTCGTCGCGCTCGGCCGCGCCATCGCCAGGGCGTGCGCCCGCGCGCGGACCGCGGGCGTCGAGCCGGGGTGGATCGCCGAGGTCGAGCGCGCCGTCGCGCAGCTCGGGGACCTCACCCGCGAGCTCGCGGGACGCGGCCTCGCCGGTGATCCGGCGGCGATGCTGCTCCACGCGACCGACTACCTCGAGCTGGCGTCGACGATCGTCGTCGCGTGGCAGTGGCTCGAGCTCGCCGCGGTCGCGCGCGAGGCGCTCGCCGGCCCCCTGCCGCGCGGCCGTGCGAGCCGCGACGCCGGCTACTACCAGACCACGCTCGCCGCCGCGCAGTACTGGATCCGCACCGAGCTACCGCGCGTTGATCTGCTCGCCCGCCTGTGTCGCGAGGGCGAGGACTCGTACGGCGCGCTCGACCACGCGTCGCTCTGAGCCCGCTCAGCGCGTCGGGTCGAACCGCGTGACCTGGCGCAGGAACGACGCGTCCATGTACTCGCGCTTGATCGTCGTGGCCATCTCCTCGGCCGTCGCGAACCGCTCGTAGTCGATCCGGATCACCGGGATGACCTTCGAGATGTTGGCCACGAACTCCTGGTAGCCGTCGTAGAGCGCCTTGAGGTAGTCGAGCTTGATGCTCGACTCGACGTCGCGCGACCGCATCTGGATGCGATCCGCGGAGGCCTCCGGCGATACGTCGAGGAACACGATCACGCTCGGCTTGCACATGAAGTTGCTCATGTTGCGGAACAGCTCGACGTACGTGCGGTAGTCGCGCTCGTCCATGAGGCCGGTCTTGGCGAGCATCTTCGCGAAGATCGAGTCCTCGTAGATCGTGCGGTCCTGGACCGCCGACTTGCCGCGCCAGATGATCTCCTGATGCTGCTGGAACCGGCGATTGAGGAGGTACACCTGCATCGCGAACGAGTAGCGCGCGGTGTCCCGGTAGAAGTCCTCGAGGTACTCGTTGTCGGCGACCGGCTCGTAGTAGGTCTCGATGCCGAGGTGCTTGCCCAGCGCGGTCGCGAGCGTGGACTTGCCGGCGCCGATCATCCCGGCGATGCCGATGAACATGTTGCCGAACACGTCCGGGGCCTCCGTCGGCGTCCCGCGGTTCGGTCCCGAGCCCTCCGCGATCGATCCCTTGGCGAGGGCGGGCGACGGGGTCACGGGGTTGGCGGGCTCGGGCTCGATCTGCACGGCCGGAGCGTGCCACCCAGGTGTGACAGTCGGGCTACCGCCGCCCCTTGAAGCCCATCATCCCCTGGATGACGCCCTCGCTGGCCTCGGCGATCTCGCCGGCCTCGCGCATCCGGTCGGCGCAGTCGGCGCACAGCTTCTTGGCTTTCCCACCGACCTTCACGGTCACCAGCTTCGCGACCTCGTCCTTGCACTCGCGGCACTCGGGCATGCGCAGATCATACAAGAGCCTCGCCACCGTCGGGCAGCGGCAGCAGCAGGTCGGCCAGCTCGTGGACGAGGTCGACGACCCAGTACTCGTCGACGTCCGACAGCGCATAGAGCGTGGCCTTCTCGTCGCGGTCGTACGACAGCGACGAGCGCGCGACCTCGACGATGAGGTACGCGCGCGTGGGATGCGCCGTCCAGTACGAGCCAGGCGGCGTGACCGAGAGATCCGGTTCGGGCTCGGACTCGTCGGACGCGCCGAATGGCCCCTGCGCGCACACCCGCGCACGCGCGCGAAGCTGGAGGGTCAACAGGCGGGCGAGCGTGACGGTCGCCTCGCTGTGCCCGACCCCGATCGGGCTCATCGCGACGACCTGCCCGAACACGAGCTCGACCCGCTGGTCCTCGAACGCGCCACGCTCGACGAGCGCGTCGTACTCCGCGCGGGTGTACCGCTTGAGTGGCTGGTTCTTGATCGGGTGGACCGCGGGCATCGCTGGCTGCATGAACCTACCTCCTGCACGAGGCGGCAACCAGCACGAAGCGTGCGCGTGCATCACGCCTGCGATCTCAGTCACCTGCGCCGCTGCGTGTCCGGACACCGGACACCGGGTACTCCTTCGTGTAGCCGTAGCCGCCGAAGATCTGGACCGCGTCCGTCGCGCTGCGCATCGCCGCGTCGGCGCCGTACGCCTTGGCGTACGCGCTGGTGATCGCGGACAGGTCGCCCTTGTCGACCTGCCACGCGGCCTTGTGCGTGAGGAGCCGCGTGCCCTCGTACGCCATCGCCATCTCGGCGAGCATGAACTGGACCGCCTGGTGCTGGGCGATCGGCACGCCGAACGTCTTGCGCTCGAGCGCGTAGCGACGGCTCTCCTCGAGCGAGCGCCGGATCACGCCGGCGGCGGTCGCCGCGATCCAGGGGCGCGAGCGATCGAACGTCTTCATCGCGACCTTGAAGCCGCCGTCCTCGGGACCGACGAGCGCCGACTTCGGCAGCTTGACGTCCTCGAAGATCACGTCGGTCGTGTTCGACGCGCGCTGGCCGAGCTTGTTCTCCTTCTTGCCGGCCTTCACGCCGGGCGTGTTCGCATCGACGACGAAGCACGCGATGCCCTTGTGCTTCATCGCCGGGTCGAACGTGGCGAACACGGTGTAGAAGTTCGCGACGCCGCCGTTGGTGATCCAGCGCTTCTGGCCGTTGAGCACGTAGTCGTCGCCGTGGCGGGTGACGCGGGTCTTCATGCCCGCGACGTCCGAGCCGGCGTCGGGCTCGCTGCAGCAGTACGCGGAGAACACGTACTCGCTCGTGAGCCGCGAGAGGTACTCCTTCTTCTGCGCGTCGGTGCCGGCGACGAGCAGCGGCGTCGCGCCGAGCGAGTTCGCGGACAGCGACGTGTTGATGCCCGAGCAGCCGAACGAGATCTCTTCCTGCACGAGGCAGTTGTCGAGGCAGCTGCCGCCGAGGCCGCCGTACTCCTCGGGGATCTCGATGTTCATCAGGCCGGTCTTCCACGCCTTGTGGAGGATCTCGCGCGGGAACTCGCCGGTCTCGTCGAAGTGCGCCGCGTTGGGGATGACCTCGCGGGCGGTGAACTCACGTGCCGTCGCGACCAGCGCCTCTTGATCTTCCGTGAAGGTGAAGTCCATGCCCGCGAGATATCACGGAAAGGTAAGCTCGTCCCGGCAATGATGGGAGTTCGCTAGTGGAGCAGTTCGGGCCCTGGTTGCTCGAGTCGCTGATCGCCGTCGGCGGCATGGGCGAGGTCTGGCGTGGCACGCGCGAGGACGGCCAGGTCGCGGCGGTCAAGCGTCTGCACAGCCACCTCGCGCGCAACGACGAGGCGCGCGCGCTGTTCACGAACGAACAGCACCTCCTCACGACGCTCCCGCCCCATCCCAACCTGATCGAGGCGATCGAGGCGGGCACGGTCGTGACCGAGGCGAGCGAGCGCCCGTACGTCGCGCTCGCCCTCGCGGCGGGCCAGGACGTGCGGAGCCTCGTCGCACCGGCCGGCACGATCCTGCCGCGCGCGCGCGTGCGGGCGATCGTGCTCGCGGCGTGCGATGCGGTCGCCCACCTCCAAGCGCACGGCTGGGTCCACGGCGACGTCTGCCCGGGCAACCTCGTCGTCGACGACGCCGATCACGTGAAGCTCGTCGATCTCGGCGTCGTCCGCCGGATCGGCGAGGGCGGGCCGATGCGCGGCACCCACGCGTACATGGCCCCGGAGCAGGTGCGCGGCGAGCCGTGGACGTGCGCGACCGACGTGTTCGCGCTCGGCGTGGTGCTGTGGGAGCTCGTCGCTGGCGCCCGGCTGTTCCACCGTGGTCCCCCGTGGCTGACGATGGCCGCGGTGATCGAGGCTGTCCCTGACCCGCTCGCCGATCCCCCGCTCGACGCGATCGTTCGCGCGGCCCTCGCGAAGGATCCCGCCGCACGCACGCCGACGGCGGCCGCCCTCGCCGCCCAGCTCCGCGCGCTACGCTGACTTCCCGGACGACTTGTCGGCCTTCGCGGCCTTCGGTGCGTTCGCGACCTTCTCGACCTTCTCGACCTTCTCGACCGGAGCCGCCTGCTCGGCCGCCGGCTGGGCCTTCTTCGCGTCCCGCGCGGCTCGCACCGCGGCGCGCTCGTCCGCGCGCTTCTGCTGCATGTCGAACTGGTTGCGTGCCGCGCGTGCGCCGACGATGAACCCGAGGAACATGCCGACGAGCAGGACGCTCGGGATGAAGATGATGTGACTCGAGAACCAGCTCATGACTTCGCCTTCTCGGACTTCTCGGTTGCGAGCGCTGCCTCGAGATCACGCCTGAGCGTCGCGATCTCGGCGTTGAGACCACCCTGCTTCCGCCACAGCACGATCACGAAGATGATCGACAGGATCCACATCGCGGCGTACGCGAGGATCACGTGGCGTTCGTTCTCGGCGACCTTGGCCGCGGCGCGCTGGTGCGCATCGATGATGTCCTGATCACGCTTGATCGCGCTGGTCTCGTCGGCCGTCTTCACGATCGCCGCGGCGAACGTCGGATCGGCGTTCATCGCGGCGGTGCAGGTCTTGCGCAGATCCTTGGCCGCCGCGGGCGTCGGCGTGGGGACGGCCGGCTCCGCGACCGGCGTCACTGTGGCCGAGCCCGAGCCCGATCCGGCAGCCGAACCCGAACCCGAACCCGAGCCGTCCGCGAGCACGATCGACCCAGACAGCACCACCAGCAACGTGACGAGCGACTTCTTCATTCGAGAACTCCAGCATCCAAAGCGGCCTCGCGGAGCTCGCGGAGCTCGCGCGCTGCCCGGATCGATTGCACGCGAAACACGACGAGCGCGATGAACCAGCACATGAACGACACGACCGACAACCAGAACGCGCCCTTCATCCCGGGCCCGAGCGTCGCGACGACCCCGTTGGCACCCGAGGCGGGATGCGAGTCCGAGCCCACCATCTTGTAGATGAACGGCACGCCGACCATGCCGAAGATCGCCATGCCCGCGGCCACGCGATCCGCGCTCGCGCCGGCGAACTGCCGCACGAGCGTGTAGCCGACGAGGATCAGCCACAGGAGCAGCGACATCGTCAGCCGCGGCTCCCAGTTCCACCACGTGCCCCAGGCGGGCTTCGCCCAGATCGAGCCGGTCACCAGCACGACCGCGCCGAACAGCACCGCGACGTTGACCGCCGCGCACGCGATGTCGTCCCACCTGGCGTTGCGGGTCTTGAGGAACGCGATCGAGCACGTGCCGGCGACGAACACCGACGCGAACAACATGAAGGCGTGCGCGACGTGGAAGTAGAAGATCTTCTGGTTGAAGAACAGGCTCGACATGTTGAGCGTGTCGTTCGAGTTCTTGCCCCACTGCAGCGGCGCGTTGACGAAGATCAGCCACAGCGAGACCGTCATGCCGATGGCCGCGAGCGCGGCCGTCAGAGGAACTGCGAGGCGTTTCATTCGATCACCAGCGACTCGAAAATCCAGAACGACAGTACCAGGAAAGCCAGGTCGTAGAATCCGAGGAACTGGATCCAGTACCAGGCCGCGGGGAAGTTCGGATCCGAGACGAGCACGCCGTCGATGTTGGGCGACGCGGTGAGCAGCGCCGCGGTCGCGTTGGTCCCGGCGACGAACAGCGGCACGAGCAACGGATACAGGATCACGGGGAGCAGCACGTCGCGCGAGCGGACCTTGAGCAGCGTCGCCGCGAACACCGAGCCGATCACGGCGATGCCCGCCGACCCGAGCACGATCACGAGGAGCAGCATCGGCGCCTCCTCGAACAACGGGGCGTTGAAGAACAGCGCGATGAGCGGTGCGCACACCAGCGAGACGGCGAGCACGAGCGCGGTGATCGAGATCGCCTTGCCGAAGAACACGGCGAGCCGCGGGATCGGCGCGAGCAAGAGCGCGCGCATCGTGTCGTTCTCGCGCTCGCGATCGAAGGCGCGACCGATGCCGATCGTGCCCGAGAACGCCATCGTGACCCACAGCATGCCGGGCACCGCCGCGCGCACCAGGTCGGCCTTCGCGGGGAACGCGAACGAGTAGATCACGACGAGCAGCGCGCCGAAGAACGCCATCGTGTAGATGATCTCGCGGCTGCGCAGCTCGATGCGCAGGTCCTTCCACGCGATGCGGCCGGCTTGGGTGACGATCGAGGCCATCTGTTCAGTTCGCGTGGCGATGGTAGAGATCTTTGAGCGCGTCGTAATCGTAGCCGCCGCCGTCGTCCGGCCGCCGCTCCTCGAACACCAGGCGCCCGCGCTGCAGGATCGCGACGTGATCGGTCCGCCCCGCGATCGCCTCCAGATCATGGGTCACGACGACGACGATCGCGCCGGTCGCCCGCAACTCGCCGAGCTGCTCGCCGAGCTGCAGCGCCCCACCTCGATCGAGGCCGGTGAACGGCTCGTCGAGCAGCACGAGCGACGGGCGGGTGAGCATCGCGCGCGCGAGCGCCAGGCGCTGCAGCATGCCGCGCGAGTAGGTGCGCGCGACGCGATCGCGCGCGCGGACGTCGAGGCCGACGCGATCGAGGAGCGCGGTGAGCGCCGGACGATCCGACGCGACCTCGTAGAGCTTGCCGACCAGCGCGAGGTTCTCGAACGCGGTGAGCTCGCCGTAGCACAGCGAGGCGTGCGCCAGAAGGCCGATCTCGCGACGCACGTCGTCGCCCTCGACCGCCTGGTCGCCGGCGCGGTAGGTGATCTTGCCGTCGGACGCGCGCACCAGCGTCGACAGGATGCCGAGCAACGTGGTCTTGCCCGCGCCGTTGTGGCCCAGCAGCGCGCACATCGAGCCCCCGCGCAGCTCGAGGCTCACGCCGTGCAGCGCGCGCTCGCTGCCGTAGCGCTTGCCGACCTTCTCGATGACGACGCGATCCAGCGGCACGGTGTCAGTCGTCGCCAGCGTTGCCGCGATCGTTGCCAGCGTCGTGCCCCCAGAGCGCCTCGAGCTCGGTGATCAGCGTCTCGCGGCGTCGCCGCGTCTTCTCGCTATCGCCCTTCTCGCGCGTCACGCGATCGAGCGCGACGAGGTCCTCGAGGAGCTTCTCGCGCTGCGCCGCCCGAGCCACCGTGTCGGCGTTCGCGGTCTCGCTCTCGCGGCGCCGGAACATCGCGAACGCGATGCCGACGCCGAGGATCAAGATCACGCCGATGCCGAGGATGCGCGGGACCCACAGGCGCCACGCCGGCAGCACCGGCAGGCCGATGATCGACAGCTGCATCGACTGCTGCGGGCCGATGGTGAGCGGCGAGATCTGATAGATCTCGCCCTGCTCGACGGTGCCCTCCTGGAGCGGCGCGTTGGCCGGCGCCTTGATGAACATGCCCGGCGTCTTGAGGATGCGCAGGCTCGACTGGTAGGTGCCCATCGGCAGGTCCATGTTCCAGTCGATCTCGCCGCCGTCGATCGGCAGCGAGAAGCCGCCGCCGAACTTGCGACCACCGGGCGGGATCGGGCGCAGCATCCGGAAGCCGACGCCGGTCTCCACCGAGACGTCCGTCTGATCCCCCTCGTCGACGAAGATGCCCTTGGCGTGCTTCGGCAGCGGGATCACGAGGCCATCGCCGGGCGCGCGATACGGCGCCCACGAGTAGTTCTGGATCGTCAGCTGGCCGCGGAGGCCGAGCAGCTGGTCCTCGACCTGGCCCCCCATCCCGAACGTGAACAGGATGCGCGGGTAGAAGAACATCGACAGCTGCGTGCCGACCCCCGGGAGGGTCTGGAACGGCACGCTGCGATACATGTGCTTGCGGTTGATGCACTCGGCGTAGAGCACGCGGCCCGGCACGTGCGGCACGTCGAGCACCGCCTCGATGCGGCCCTTGTCACCCCACGACGCCAGGATCTCGATGGCGCCGCCGCTCGCCGTCAGGTCGAACGGCTCGCTGACGTGCACCTTGTCGCGGACCTTCACGCGCACGCGATATGGAACGCCGGTCGGCAGCTTCTCCGCGATGGCCTGGCCGTTCACCTCGGTCACCGGGCTGGCGATCATCGGGGAGTCGAGCGGCCCGTCGCCCGGGATGATCTCGATCGTCTCCTTCGCCATCGGCTTGTCGGTGCCCGCGGCGCCGCCGTGCAGCACGATGCCGAGGAAGCCGGCCGGGAGATCCGTGCGCGCAGCGTATTGCGACTGGAAGTTCACGGCGCCCGCGTCGAGCGACACCTCGGCGGCATCGGCGTGCGCGAGCTCTTGCCGGGTCGTGAGGTCGTAGACCCGCACGGTCGCGGGATACTCCGGCACGCCGTTGATGACGACGCGGACCTTGTCAGCCGGCGTGGGGATCGTCTGCGCCTGGACGCGCCCGAAGTCGTCGGCAGGCCGCTCGGTCGACGCGCGCTTCTCGCCCGACAGCACCATGTGCACGCCGCCGCGCGAGTCCATCTGCAGCGGGAAACCGAACGCGCGATCGAGCGCGCCGTTGCGCGGCAGCTGCGCGAGCACGAAGTACACCGTGTTGCCGGTGCGATCGAGGTTGCGGAACTCGGTGCGACCATCCTTCGCGGTCGACTGCACCTTGATCGACATCGTGTCGTCGGACTTGTAGCCGACGAGCGAGATCGGGAGGTCCGCCGCGAGGTCCTCCTTGAGGTTGTCGTAGGTCGCAATCACCGTCAGGGTGCCGAGCTCGTAGGTCTGCTCGAGCCGCGGCGATCCGGAGATCTTGCGGGGCTCCATCGGGGCGTCGTCCCCGCCACCACCGCCGCCGGCGCCACCACCCGCGCCCATCCACGGCTTGGTGGTGAGCATCAGGCGCGTGCCGCCCTGGCTCGGGACGTTGAACTCCTCGGAG
>JAPLLF010000493.1:0-7661 GCA_026387715.1 Pseudomonadota bacterium | reverse complement strand
TCGGAGACCAGCTCCTTCTTCTCGTCGTCGACCGCCTTGGCCTGGACCTTGGCGCCGATCGGCACGCCCGTGAACTGCGCGCGGCCGGCGGCGTCGGTGCGCGCCGCACGCGGGGTCCCGTTGACCACGAGCGTGACGTCGGCGCCGATCACGGCGGCCGACGGCTTGCCCGCGACGAGCCGCACCGAGACCGTCCCCGGATCGAGATCCGGCGACGGCAGCGGTCGGCCGAGCGCGGCGGCCATCGGCTGCGCCTGCACGACGGCAGGGGCGAGGACGAGCCCGACGGCGCTCGAGGCGATCACGAGGGACAGCAGGATCGATCTCACGTCGTGACCTCGTTCTTGGCAGAGTCATCCGCGTCGGTCGACGCGGGTACGGTGACGAGCGGGGGTGTCGTCGGAGTGGGCTCCGCCGTCGGTCCCGCGGCGTCGGTGTTGGTCCTGGCGAGCTCGGCGTCGAGCTGCGCGCTCGCCGCCTCCGACTTCGCGAGCGCATCGGTGGCCGACGTGGCCGCCGTGCTCGCGACGGTCGAGTCGATCTCGGAGTCCTCGTCGTCGGCCTCCGCCGAGCGCGGCTTCGTGCCGTCCTTGGCCTTCCAGCGATCGGCCTTCTTGCCGCCTCGCTCCTGGCCCTTGTCGAGCTCGAGGCGCGCGCGCACTTCCCGCTCGATCTGCTCGCGCTTGGTGCCGACCTGCCCGCCGGTCTCGAGCTTCTCGATCTCCTTGATCACCTCGATCGCCCGCGCGCGATACACGCCGATCATCTGCTCGGCGTCGACCTTGGAGAGCTTGCCCATCTGCTGGTCGAACTCGGCCTCCTTGATCGCCTTGAGCAAGGTCCGCTTCTCGCGCTCGAGCACGCCGATCACGCCGACGGGCTTGCCCCACGTCGAGTCATCGATCTCGGCGTCGCCGCTCACGGCCGCCGCGCCGGTCCGCCACAGGTTGTAGATCGTCGCGACGAGCGCGAAGTACGCCAGGCACGCGAACACCACCGGCGGCGTCGCGTGGAAGTGGTTCTGCCAGGCGATGAAGATCCAGCCGATGACGACGGCGCCGAACGCGAGGCTCCGCTTGAGCCACCGCATCGGATCGACCTGGTCGTGGCCAGCAAATGCCCGCTTGTCTCGATCAGCGTCGGCCATGTTCAGTCGGTCTCGGCGAGCTCGTCGTCGAGCTTGTCTGCGTACGCATCATCGGCCAGGGGCGACGACGGGGACGCCGTCGGCGCCGCCGGATCGGTCGCCGTGGCGATCGATCCGGGTCGACCCGCGCTGGCCACGACCCAGCGACGGCCGACCACGAACAGGAGGCCGAGGCCGCCGACGATCGCGAGCGATGGCAGGAGCCACGACACCTTCGAGGTCGGGTTCGCGAGCACGCGCTCGCCGTAGTCCTTCACGAAGAACGCGAGCACCTTGTCGTAGCCCGCCGCGCGCTGCTTGGCGTCGTTGAGGTCGTAGTCCGAAAGGATCGTCTGCACGCTCTCGCGCAGATCCGCCGCCGACTTGCAGTCGCAGTCGTGGAGCGTCTGGCGTGCGCAGCCGCACGGACACAGGAGCTCCTTCATCGCCTTGCCATCGGTCGCGTTGGCCGGGCGATTCATCGCCGCGAAGCCGCCACCCGCTTGCCCCATGCCCTGCCCGGCCGGCACGTGCTCGGTCGGCGCCGCGCCGGCCTGCGTCGCGAGCAACGCGAGCACGCCGAAGATCAACGCGACGAACAGGCCGACGTCGGCCGCGCGCCCGATGCGCGACGTGGGGCGCGACGAGATGCGGTCGACGACGCCCTGCGGGATGAGGCAGATGAACGTCCCGAACGCGAGGACCAAGAAGCCGATCCACACCCAGCTGATCAACGGGTTGACGTACACGCGGAAGTTCGCCAGCTCGTTGTCGAGGTCGTAGCCGGTGAGCACGACGTAGACGTCCTCGGTGAAGCGCACCTTGATGGCGACCTCCGTCGTCGCCTGGCCCTCGCCCTTGTGATAGTCCCACTTGCCCGGATAGACGGTCGCGATGCGCTCGCCATCCTTCCAGATGCCGACCTGCGCGGTGACCGCGTCCTTGTGATCGTCGCTCGTGTGGATCAGCGCCTCGTAGACGAAGCGATAGTCGGAGAACTCGAACCAGGCGGCGGGCTGCGCGAACAGCTCGACGCTCTCGATCGGCACCTCGGCGAGCTCGGCGAAGTTCTTGCGGAGGCGCCCCTGGATCTCGAAGTCGAGCTGGTACGCCGCGGTGGCGACCACCGTCGGCCCGTCGACCTTCACGTTGATCCGCTGGGGATCGACGCCGTGGGCGATCATCGTGTCGCGCGCCGCGTTCACGGTCATGCGCTTGCCGAGCGGCGCCCGCAGGATCACGTGGTGCGGGCTGCGGGCGTAGCTCTCGACGGTCGCGAGCGCGGCGCCGCCGAACCCGACGACCCGCCGGAGCGTCGCGCCGTCGAGGCGTGCGCTGCGCGCCGCGATCACGTTGGCCGCGAGGTCATCGGCGAGCCCGACGTCGTCGCGCAGCATCGCCCGCGTCGACGTGTTCAGCAGCGAGAGGGCCTCGGGCGTGACGGCGGTGCCTTCGGGGATCATCGCGTTGTCGATCACGCCGTGGATCGGCTTGGCGATCGTACGGTCGACCATGCGGTCGTACGCCTTGCCCGCGAAGCCGATGAACAGCACGGCGATGCCGAGGTGCACGATGTAGCCGCCGTACTTGCGGCGCTTGGTCAGCACGAGGCCGAACAGCGAGCTGATCGGGTCCGAGCCGGTCTGACGACGTCGCACCATCACGCCCCGCACGAACTCCTGCGTGATCGAGCCGAACACGAAGGCGCAGAAGCCGAAGTTGATGAGCGACACCGGCAGCTGGATGGTGTCGGAGAACATCGCGGTGCTCTTCGTCGTCTGCGGCATGAAGATGACGAGCGCGCCGATGGTCGCGGCCGCGAGCAGCGCGGGGAACAGGAACTGGTTGTAGAGCCGCTCGCGCGTGGTCTTGCGCCAGGCCAGCAGCGGCGCCGCGCCGGCGAGCAGCAGGAGGACGAGCCCGAACGGCGTCATCCAGCGGTTGAAGAACTCGATGCCGACCGACACGCGCGCGCCGTCGAGCGCCTCGCTGATCGTCGGGAACATCGTCGCGAACAGCACGAAGAACGCGCAGCCCAGGAGGATCCAGTTGTTGAGCAGGAACGCGAACTCACGGGAGTAGAACGAGTCGAACACGCTCTGCGACGCGAGCTTGTTCGAGCGATAGACCAGGAGGCCGACCGACACGACGAGGATCAGCGCCATGAACACGATGAACTGGAGCGCCAGCACGTTGTCCTCGCCGAACGCGTGGACCGACTGCACCGCGCCCGAGCGGGTCATGAACGTGCCGAAGATCGTGAGGAAGAAGGTCAGGATGACCAGCGAGAGGTTCCACTTCTTCATCATCCCGCGCTGTTCCTGGATGATCGCGGAGTGGAGGAAGGCCGTGGCCGTGAACCACGGCATGAACCCCGCATTCTCGACGGGATCCCACGCCCAGTAGCCACCCCAGCCGAGCTCCTCGTAGGCCCAGCGACCGCCCAGGATGAGGCCCAGCGACAGGAAGAAGAAGCAGATCAGCATCCACACGCGCACCGAGCCGAGCCACATGTCGTCGAGGCGACCGGACGCGAGCGCGCCGATGCCGAACGCGAACGGGATCGTCGCCGCGACGAACCCGGTGTAGAGGCTCGGCGGATGGATCACCATCCAGTAGTTCTGGAGCAGCGGGTTGAGCCCCTGCCCGTCGGTCGGCGGCGTCGTGAGGAACGTCGAGAACGGGTTCTTGGTGAAGATCAGCAGCGACAGGAAGAACACCTGTACGACCATGATCGTGGCGACGACGAAGCCGATCATGTCGCGATGGCGGCGGTGGTTGACCGCGATCGCCACCATCGAGAACAGCGACAGCACGAGCACCCAGAACAGCAGCGAACCGTCGAGGCCACCCCAGAACGCGGTGACCTTGTACCAGGTCGACATCGACGTATCGCTCGTCGCAGCGACGTAGCGGATCGAGTAGTCGTGGGTGACGAAGGCGTAGATCAGGAGCGTCGACGCGAGCGCGATCATCGCGCCGAACCCGAACAGCCCGTAGACCGCGCTCGAGACGAGCCGCCGATTCTTGCGTGCGTTGCCGGCGATGCCGGCCGCGACGCACCACGCCGCGAGGATGTAAGCGGCGAACAGGGCGATCGTTCCGACCAGCGCGATCGGAGAGCCAGGGGCGTTCATTGGGATAAGTCCCCTTTACTCAAAAGTCTTTTGCTTACGATTGATCTGGGCGCCGTCGTACTTGGACGGGCACTTGGCCATCAAGTTGGTCGCCATCACGACGTACTCGACGTCGGGATCCAGCTGGAAGTCGAGCCCCTTGACGCGGTCGGCCACGGACGACGCCTTGACGAGCCGACCATCGGCGACGACCTCGGAGTTCGCCTGGAACGTGTCGGGCACCGGCCCGTCGAAGAAGATCCAGACCTTCTTCTCCCCCTTGGCGAGGATGAACGCCCGGTGCTGGACCTGGCCGACGATCTTCGAATGCATCGCATCCGCGCCGTCCTGCACGAAGCCGTGGACCTTGATCGCCTTGGTCTCCCACTGCTTGAGGTCGGTCTTGTAGAGCTCGTCGACCATCATGTAGTGGTTGGCCTGGCCGATCGAGGACTTCACGAGGAAGCCGACGCCGCCCAGGGCTACAGCCCCCGTGATGAGATACTTCGCAAGTGCGCTTTTTTGCGGCAACCGTAGCATGCCTCCCGGCATTCCTGGCTACCCCCCAATTCCGATCATGTGCTTGACCGGACCGCCGGTCCCGTCGAGCGCGAAGTCATGTCCCGCGCGCTTGCCGGTGACACTGCGGTCGATCGCCGCAACCACGTCGGCATCGGAGCCACCGGCGCGCAGGACGTCGCGCAGGCTCGTCGCGTCGTCGTGGCCCAGGCAGGCGTGGAGATCCCCGGTCGCGGTCAGCCGGAGCCGATTGCAGTCATCGCAGAAATGCTCCGTCATCGCGGAGATGATGCCGACGCGACGGGTCGGATCGGCCGCGAGCTGCCAGTAGCGCGCCGGCCCGGCGTCCGCCCGATCCCCGCCCGCGACGGTCAACCGCCCGTGCACGGCCTCGATGGCGTCGCGGATCGCCTGGGCCGTGATCTGGGCGACGTGGTAGAGCGCGCCGCCCGACATCGGCATGTGCTCGATGAACCGCGGGGTCGCGCCGCGCGCCCAGGCGTCGGTGCACAGCGCCGCGAGCTCGCCGTCGTTGACCCCGGTCATCGCGACCGCGTTGGTCTTCACGTCGAGGCCGGCGGCGATCGCCGCGTCGATGCCGGCGAGCACCCGGGCCAGCTCGCCGCGGCCGGTCACGGCGTGGAACCGCGCGGGATCGAGGGTGTCGAGCGACACGTTCACGGCGTCGAGCCCCGCGGCGCGGAGCGGGGCCGCCAGCTCGTCGAGCAGGTGCCCGTTCGTCGTCATCACGACCTGCTCGATGCCGCCGACGTCGCGCACCTGGCGGACCAGCTCGACGATGCCCTTGCGGATCGTAGGCTCGCCGCCGGTCAGCCGGACCTTGCGGACCCCGAGGCCCGCGAAGATCCGGACCAGCCTCGTGATCTCCTCGAAGGTCAGGACCGCCGCGCGCGGCTGGAACACGAGCTGGTCCTCCAGCTCCACGGGCATGCAGTACGAGCAGCGGTAGTTGCAGCGATCGGTGACAGAGATCCGCAGGTAACGGACGCGCCGCGCGAACGAATCCACCAGGGGATCTCGCAACAACGGGAGGTGGAGAGGAGCCATGGAAGGTGCCGCGGGAGTGCGCCGCGTCGAGGGAGTGGACCCCGCCGCGTCGACGTCGTCAAGGCACGACACGGGCCACACCGACGAGATCCGGCGTCGAAATCCTCCTTGACAGATCCAACGAAACCAAGCATCTATGGCCCGTCTACAAGGAGTATCGATGCTGCAGCAACAGACGCAGGAGATCCCACAGATCCCACAGAGCCTCAGCGGTATGTGGATCCTGCTCGTTCAGAACGAAGGCGAACTCGCCGCGCAAGATGCCGATGGTCGCGTGCCCGTGATGGCTCGCGCCGGCAATGACCAGACCTACCTTTTGGTGTTCAAGAACGTCGCGAAGGCGCGGCAGTTCGTGAGCTCGCAAGATCTCGCTGGCGCCGAGCCACGCATGGTCGTCCGAGGCAACGCCCCGGACATCGTGCGGATCGCTCGGTCGGCCGGGGTCGTCGGTACGCTCGTCGACTACGACCCGTCGACGCAAAAGTACGCGGCGACCGGCGCCCTCGCCTGACCAGTAACGGCCGGCGAGCGCTCGACCCGAGCGCTCAGTAGCCGCCGACCACGATCACCTCGTCGACGTCGCCGCGTCGGCGAGCTCGCGTTGCTGCTCCGGGCCGAACGCTCCCGCGGTGTAGCTCGTGAAGTTCGCGGTCGGCGTGACGGGATCGTACGGGGGATCGAAGTACAGGAAGTCCCCGCGCTTCGCGTCGGCGACCGCCGCGCGATAGTCGCCCTGGCGCAGCTCGGCCTTCGCGAGCGCGCGCGACGCGGCCTGGAGGGCCTCGGGCACGCAGATCGGCGGATCCGCGTAGCGGCCGATCGGCACGTTGAAGTCGCCCGAGCGGTTCACGCGCCAGAGCCCGTTGAAGCACGTCTTGTTGAGGTAGATGAACGCGGCGGCGCGATCGGCGGCGGGCCAGTCGCGATGATCGTCGTTCCACTTCTGGCGCATCGCGTAGTAGTGGCGCTCGTCGTGATTCGCCCGGTGCTCGGCGAGCCGCTTGATCACGGACGCCGCATCCTTGGTGACGGTCGCGTAGAGGTTCACGAGGTCGGTGTTCGAGTCGTTGAGCACCGCGCGCTCCGGCGCGACCCGGAAGAACAGCGCGGCGCCACCGATGAACGGCTCGTAGTAGCGCTCGAACGAATCGGGAAGCCGGGCGAGCAGCTCGGGGAGCAGCTTGGTCTTGCCACCGACCCACTTGATGATCGGGGTCGCGATCGGATCGCGACCGACCTGCGGAAGCGGAGTTACGCGCTTGCTCGCGCGACGAATTGCCATAATCAATCGTCGAATCCCCCGACCGCCAGACCCAGTTTTTGGCAACGATCGCGGGCACTTCAATAACGAGTTGAACAAGTCCGCGCGGCATTCGTCCGAGGTCAGATGCGAAATGTTGCGCGTGATAGTTTGCCGACGATGAAAGCCATGACGCCGGTGATCCGGCTCGCCGCGATCGCCTCGATCGCCTTCTGTGCCCTGACGGGAACCGCGGATGCTCAGCCCAAGCGTCACCAGTGGGACTCCAAGGGGTGGGTGATGCTCGGGGAGCAGACCGTCGACTACGCGCGCCACACGCGGCGCAATCGCGACGCGAGCGACACCGATCGCATCACCGTCGGGGCCTACGAGGGCAAGTTCACCAAGCTGCAGCTCGTCGTCGACGACAGTGACCTGACGCTGAACTCGATGAAGATCGTGTTCGCCGACATCTCCGAATACAACACCAAGCAAGCCTACGACTTCAAGGAGGGTCAGCGGTCACGCCAGTTCGACCTGCCGCCGACCGACCGCTCGATCAAGTTCATCGATCTCGACTACAAGATCAGCG
>JAPLLF010000678.1 GCA_026387715.1 Pseudomonadota bacterium | reverse complement strand
GGCTCGGCGCCGGCGCAGATCGGGAGTCGAGTCGCCGCCGAGCGCTGATAGCCAATCACGGTGGCGCCGATCGCCGCCGCAGCGACGGCCCCGGCGAGCCACCGCCTTCGGCGCCGCGGATCGTGCGCCAGCGCCGCGAGCGGTGCCTCTCACCGGCATTTTTGCCTCAGTTGCGTCGGGCTAGCTTTTCGAGGCCTTCTTCGCCGCGCTCTTCTTCGCAGCAGCAGCTTTCTTCGGCTCCCCGCCCGCCTTCGTGTCGAGGATCTGATCGATGATCCAGCGCGCGGTCTCGAGATCGGGCGTCTGGGCGACGAAGGTGTCGGCCTCGCTCGACCATTTCACCTTCTTCTTGGCGGCCTTCGCGGGCTCGCGAAGGCGATCTTCCAGATCACCGTTGTCGTCGGCGCCGCCCTCGGACGCGAGATCGCCCGAGACTTCGAAGACGACCTTCTTGCCCTTCTCGATCCGGAGGACATCGACGCCGCGGTGGATCTCCACGACCTCGATCTGCTCGCCCGAAGGCACGATCCGGCCGAAAACGAAGTCGATCTGTGGGTGCGCGACGGCGTACGACAGCCACGCTTCGCGGTATTCGGCGAAGTCGGTGGAGAAGATCGCCACGCGGCGCAGCTCGGGGAACGCCGCGAGATCGGGCAGCATCTCCGGGCCAAAGGGGCGGGTGGCTGTGAGCGAGAGCACCCGGAGCGTCGGCGCCAGTGTGGCAAGGACGGCACGGAGCTGGGCGTTCACATCGACCGAGGCGAGCGTGAGCGACTCGAGCGGTCGACCCGAGAGGCGCTCGATCCCCCGCAGCAAAGGCGCGCCGGCCGTGAGCTCGCGCAGGCTCGGGTGGCCATCGAGGAGCGCGAGGCTCACCGGAGCAGCGGAGTTGAACGAGACGACGCGCGCCGCCGTGGACCGGAGCACGGTCTCGACGCACACCGGGGAACATTCGCGGACCTCCACGCGATCCAGGGCCACCGGCGGTGACGCCGGGACGCGATCCTCGGATTTGCAGAGAGCCACCGTGAGGATCTCCAGGACCTTGAGGCGCGGCAGGAAACGGAAGCCTTGGAGGTCCTGGATCCGGTCGAGGACGAGCGACTGCACGTCTTCCGGGACGGCTGCGTCGCCGAGATCCAGCATCGGGCGACGGGCGAGATAAATCGCCTTGATTTGCCGAGCAGGCGGCGTCGGCTCGGGCGCGACGGGCGGCGCCGCGCCGGCGCGGTGGTGGTCGAAATGCGCGTTCTTCGCGGCCGTCTGCCGGGTGACCCCGGGGTAGAAGACGCGCTGGAGCGCGTAGTACTCGTCGAACGTGGCGTCGGCGTAGATCGCGGGATCGACCTTGCCGTCCAGGATCATCGCATAGAAGCTCTTCAGCAACTCCGGTCGAACATCGGGCATGGTCGTCTCTCGCCTCCGGGCGATCGCGTCAAGGCGGCGGTAGCGGGACCGAAATGGTGTCGCCGTTGGCGCCGCGTCGCCAGGCGCTCGCGGCTCTCATTGTGTGGGGATCGGCTCCGTTGAGAGCCGCCGCGCCGCGCTCGCCCACGCCCAGGCCGAGTCGATGCAGACGCTCTTGGCACTGCCCGAGCGCGAACCCGAAGCGCCCAGGCGACCACCGCCGCTGTGCGCGTTCGTTGACG
>JAPLLF010000096.1 GCA_026387715.1 Pseudomonadota bacterium | reverse complement strand
TCGGTGGCGATGCAGTCGATCGTCCCGTCCGCGAGCGCCTCGAGCAGCGCCTCCTGATCCGCGGCCGTGCGGAGCGGCGGCATGACCTTGGTGCGCGTGTCGTAGTGGCTGCACGCCTCGTCGGTCAGCGCGAGGTGATGCGGCGTGACCTCGCAGGTCACCTTCAGGCCGCGGCGCTTGGCATCGCGGACGAGCGCGACGGTGCGCGCCGTCGACACGTGGGCGACGTGGTAGCGCGCCCCGGTCCACTCCACGATCTCGAGATCGCGGGCGACCATGGCGCTCTCGGCGCACGCCGGCTGCGAGCGGATGCCGATGCGCGTCGCGACCGCGCCCTCGTTCATCGCGCCGCCCTCGGAGAGGTCGAGATCCTCGGCGTGCTGGACGACCGGCAGGTCGAACGTGCGCGCGTACTCCATCGCGCGACGCAGGAGCCCCGCGTTCATCACCGGCCGACCGTCGTCGGAGATCGCGACGATGCCGCCCTCCTTCATGTCGGCGATGTCGGCGAGCAACTTGCCCTCGAGGCCCTGCGTGATCGCGCCGATCGGCCGCACGCGCACCGTCCCGACGTCCCGCGCCCGACGGACGATCAACTCGGTCACCGTGCGCTGATCGTTGACCGGCCGGGTGTTCGGCATGCAGCACACGGTCGTGAAGCCACCGGCGGCCGCCGCGCGCGTGCCGCTCTCGATGTCCTCCTTGTACTCCTGGCCAGGCTCGCGAAAGTGCACGTGCAGATCGATCAGCCCGGGGACGACCCACAGATCGCGCACGTCGATGATGCGCGCGCCGACGAGGCCACGCCCGATCTCGACGATCCGACCGTTGACGATGCGAACGTCGGCGGCGACGTCGATCGGACGAGCAGCCGCCGGGTCGAGTACTCGACCGCCACGCAGGACCAGATCGCCCGAATCCATCGGCCGGGTCTTACCACGAACCGAGGGTCGCGCGGACCGCCGCGACGAGCTCCCCGCGGGGGACCTCGCGCTCGTTCGACGCCGAGACGTCGGTCGCCCGCATGTCCTTGAGCTTGACCGTGCCGGCCTCGCGCTCGCGCGAGCCGCAGACCACCACGAGCGGCACCTTCGCCTTGTCGGCGTACTTGAACTGCTTGCCAAGCTTGGCGTCGTCGCCGTAGACCTCGACGTTGCAGCCCGCGGCGCGCAGCTCGCGGGCGATCGCCGCGTACTCGCCCGCGAGGCCCGCCTCGACGTTGAGCACGAGCACGTGGGCGACCGAGCTGGCCGACGCGACCGACAGCCCGAGCTCGTGGAGCTGCCAGAACAGGCGCGTCGCACCGATCGAGATCCCGACGCCGGGCACGCGTCGAGGAAGGTCGCGTAGATCGTGCCGGTGGAGTTGTCGAGGCCGCGCAGGAAGGCCAGGTTGTGCTTCACGTAGGCCGCCGGGACCCCGAGCGCGTGCGTGCCCTCGTAGACCCGCTCGAGCTCCGCGAGGCCGGTCGTGAAGGTCTCGCTGGGGCTGGCGAACGCGTGCAGCGCGGCGAGGGTCGCGCGCGAGTCGGTGCTCGCGGTGAGCGTGGCGAGGAGCTGCGTCGCGAGCTCGGGCGCGAGGCCGACCTCGGTGGCGAGCCGCCGCTCGATGTCCTCGCGCGACTGCTTGCCGAGGCGATCGACCTCGTGCAGGACGGCCTCGTGCCGGTCGGCGGCGATGCCGAGGCTCTCGAGGATGCCGCGCAGCAGCTTGCGGTTGTTGAGGTAGATCGTGAACTTGCCGATCTTGAGCTCGTCGAAGATCCCGAAGATCACGGCCGGCATCTCGGCGTCGTAGGCGAGCGGCACCGTGTCCTTGCCGATCACGTCGATGTCGCACTGGTAGAACTCGCGGAACCGGCCGCGCTGCGCGCGCTCGCCGCGATAGACGCGCTGGATCTGGTAGCGACGAAACGGGAAGTTCAGCTGCGCCTCGTGCTCGGCGACGTAGCGTGCCAGCGGCACGGTGAGGTCGAAGCGCAGGGCGAGCTCGGGCGTCTTGTCCTGCTTGAGCGCGCCCGTCGACTGGACGAAGTAGACCTGCTTCTCGGTCTCGCCGCCCGACTTGGTGAGCAGCACGTCGCTGAGCTCGAAGACCGGGGTCTCGACGGGGAGGAACCCGAAGCGCTCGTAGCCGCGACGGATCGTATCGAGCATGCGCTGGAACGCGAGCTGTTGCGGTGGCAGGAGCTCGTGAACTCCCGGCGGAGTCCGGGGCTGGACGGGCATGGCTACGCTTACCATTGTCGGGAGATGTTCGAAGCTCGTTGCGCCCCGTTTCCCCTCCCGCTCGACGTCGCCCGCGAGCTCGCGGCGCGCTACGGCGAGCCCCATCGCGCGTACCACGACGCCACGCACATCGCCGCCATGCTCGGCTGGTTCGACGTCGTCGCCGATAACGTCGGCTGGCAGGCCTCGGGGGACGTCTACCTCGCGATCGTGTTCCACGACGCGATCTACGACGCGACGGCCAAGGACAACGAGGCCCGATCGGCGCAGCTCGCGCGCGACCTCGTCGCCGCCGGCGATCGCGTCGTGGGGCTCATCGAGCTCACCGCCCGCCACGGCTCGTTGACGCCCGCCGACGTCGCGGCCGATCACGACGCCGCCCTCTTCCTCGACTGCGACCTGACGATCCTCGGCGCCGATCCCGCGACGTTCGATCGCTACGACGCCGGCGTGCGGATCGAGTACCGGCACGTGCCCGACGACCTGTTCGCCGCGGGCCGGCGCGCGTTCCTGGCGAAGCTGGCGGCGCAGCCCCGCATCTACTTCTCCGACTTCTTCCACGCGCGGCTCGATGCCGCGGCGCGCGCCAACCTGGCGCGCAAGCTCAGGGCGTAGGCAACTCGCCGCGCACGACCCGCGCGCCGAGCGCCGCGGCGAGCATGGCGTACGCCCCCGCGACGTCCGCCGGCTCGCGCCCCTCGAGCGTGAGCAGCACCTTGAAGTCGGGCTCCGCGACGCGCGGGTAGCTCCCGATCTTCACCCGCGCGAACGCGGCGACCACGCCGTCGAGGATCGGGGCGAGCTCACCCTCGTCGGCGTCGACGTAGATCCGCGCGACCGTCACGGGCGCGCCGCGAAACCGCTCGCGGATCTCGCCGAACTTGCGGCGAAACAGCGTGGGTACGCCCGGCAGGATGTACACGTTGCGGAAGGCCACCACCGGCCAGCTCGTCACCGGCGCCCCGCCCGCGTCCCGGCCGTACACCAGCGTGGCGCCGTCGGGGACCTCGGCGATCCGCAGGTTCGCGTCGGCCAGCGCGGCTCCCCAGTACGCCCGCACGCGCGCCTCGAGCTCGGGCGCGCGGACGACCGTCGTGGCGAAGCCCTGGGCGATGCCCGCCATCGTGACGTCGTCGTGCGTCGGCCCGACCCCACCGGAGGTGAACACGTGATCGAACCGC
>JAPLLF010000314.1 GCA_026387715.1 Pseudomonadota bacterium | reverse complement strand
CGGGCCGTCGCGGCTGCTCGTGCTCGGTCCGGACTCGGGCCTGGCCGCGATGATCGCGGCGGCCGTGATCGTCCCGGCGGCGGGCGATCCCGAACGTGCGGTCGCGCTCGCCTCGATCCTCGCCCTGTTGACCGGCGTGCTCGGGGTGCTCGGTGGGTTGCTCCAGGCGGGCCTGATCGCCAGCCTGCTGTCGAAGCCGGTGCGCGTCGGCTACCTGCACGGGATCGCGCTCACCGTGATCGTGACCCAGCTGCCCAAGCTGCTCGGCTTCTCGGTCTCCGCGACCGGCCTCGCCGACGGCTCGCTCGCGCTCGTCCGCGGCCTGCTCGACCACCAGATCGACCCGACCGCGCTCGCGATCGGCGGTGGCTGCCTGGGCGTGATCGTCGGGTTCCGCACGTTCGCGCCACGCGTGCCCGGGATCCTGATCGCGATCGTCGCGGCGACCGTGGTGGTCGCGGCGGGCTCGCTCGGCGACCAGCTCGCGATCGTCGGCACCGTCCCGAGCGGCGTCCCGTTGCCGTCGATGCCGACCACGGACCTCGCCACCCTGGGGCACCTCGCGGCCGCCGCGCTCGGCATCGCGCTCGTCTCGTTCGCCGACACGAGCATCCTGTCGCGGACGTTCGCGGGCCGTCATCAGGCGCGCGTCGATCCGAGCCACGAGCTGATCGGCCTGGGGATGGCGAACATCGCCAGCGGGTTCTTCCGCGGGTTTCCGATCAGCGCCAGCGCCTCGCGCACGCCGGTCGCGGAGTCGGCCGGCGCCAAGACCCAGGTCGCCTGCCTGGTCGGCGCCGTCGCGCTCGCGATCATGCTGGTCGTGGCGCCGTGGCTGCTCCACGATCTCCCGACCACCGCGCTCGCGGCCGTCGTGATCGCGGCGGCGATCAGCATGTTCGATCTCGCCGCGTTCCGCCTGTTCTGGCGGGTCCGCCGCTCGGACTTCATCCTCGCGATCACCGCGTTCGTCGCGGTCGGCGTGGTCGGCGTGATCCCCGGGATCGGCGTCGCGGTCGGGGTCTCGATCCTCGACTTCGTGCGCCGGGCGTGGCGACCGCACGACGCGATCCTCGGACGGACCCGGGGCGTGAAGGGCTACCACGACCTCCGCCGCTATCCCGACGCGAAGCAGGTCCCCGGGCTCGTGCTGTTCCGCTGGGACGCGCCCGTGTTCTTCGCGAACGCCGACGCGTTTCGCACGCGCATCCTCGACGTCGTCGCGGCCGCCGCGACCAAGCCGATCTGGGTCGTCGTCGCGGCCGAGCCGATCACCGACGTCGACACCACCGCCGCCGAGATGATCGAGGAGCTCGAGCAGGAGCTCGAGAACCTCGGCGTCGAGCTGGCGTTCGCCGAGATGAAGGACCCGGTCAAGGATCGCCTGCGCCGCTACAGCCTGATGGCCACGATCGGCGAGGATCGGTTCTTCCCGACCGTCGGCGTCGCCGTCTCGGCGTTCATCGCGGCGACCGGCGTGACCTGGGTGGACTGGGAGGACACGCCGTCGGATCACGAGTGATCGGTCAGCGCGCGGGTGTGTCGAGGAACCGCCGCGCCCACAGCTCGAGCACCATCAGGTTCCACAGCTTGTGCCCGTGGTTCGCGCGGTGGGCGAGGTGATCGGCGACCAGCGTCTCGAGCGGCGCGCGCGCGAAGATGCCGCGCGTCGGCAGGCCGCCGAGCACGAGGTCCTCGAGCATCGGCCGCAGCGAGGTGCGCAGCCACGCCTCGACGGGGATGCCGAACCCGCGCTTCTTGCGGTTCAGGATCGCGGGGGGCAGGTGCTGCGCGACCGCGCGCTTGAACAGCACGCGCTTCTTCGTGCGGTGCTGCTTGAGCTCGACGGGTAACCGCGCGCCGAGCTCGACGATGCGGTGATCGAGGAACGGCGCGCGCACCTCGAGGGCGTGGATCATCGACGCGATGTCGACCTTCGCCATGATGCCCTCGGTCAGGTAGCCCTGCAGGTCGTTCTGGATGTAGCGGTCGAGCGGCGCGCGGGCGTTGCTCATCGCCATCGACGCGCCG
>JAPLLF010000415.1 GCA_026387715.1 Pseudomonadota bacterium | reverse complement strand
ATCCCGAGCTCGCGCTCCTCCAGATGCCGCTGGCGCAGCTCACCACGATCCTGGGCAGCGACACCGCGCACCTCGCGGACGCGGGCTTCTCGACCACGAAGGGCTTCGCGTTCTTCCAGACCGAGGATCAGCTGATGTTCGCGATCCTGCCGATGGGCGACCGCGACAAGCTCGTCAAGACGCTGCACGGTCAGCGCGGCGGAGCTTCCCCCCCGGCCGACGTCGACGTCATCAACTCGATGGCGTGCAAGGTCGTGCAGGGCGTCTACGCCTGCACGCAGGCCAAGGACCTCGCGGCGCTCGATCGGCTCGGCAAGGGCAAGGGCCAGCTCGACGCGCGGTTCGCCAGGCTCGGCGCGCGCGGCGACGTCGAGGTGTTCGTCGACAAGGCCGCGCTCGGCGCGTCGGGCCTCGACGACCTCGTCGCGGCGGCGACGCTCGATCACGGGCAGCTCGCGATCGACGTACTCGGTGGCGGCAAGCCGCCGGCGCTCGCGACGCTCGTCGCGGTCGACAAGCCGAAGGCCGATGTCACGAACGCGGCCGGGTTCATCGTCGCGAACCTGACGCCGATGCTCGGCGCGCTCCCGCCGATCGAGATCGCGGGCGTCGCGCTCCCGACGCTCGCCCGGACGGTCAAGGGCCCGCTGATCGCCATGTTCACGGTCGGCGCGCTCGAGTTCTCGCTGCGGGTCCCGCTGACCGATCCCGCGCCGATGACCGCGCTGCTCGGCAAGTGCGACGAGCTCGTCCCCGAGCCGATGCGGGCCAAGCAGCCGACGCCCGGCGCGTGCAGCCTCGTCATCCCCAACGCGGTGCCCGTGCCGGCCGACCTGTGGGTCGAGGGCAACGAGCTGCGCGTCGCGACCAAGAAGACCCCCAAGGCGCGCCCCGCGGTCGACGTGCTCACGCCGATGGGCCGGGAGCTCGCCGCCGGCGGGTGGGACTACGCGGTGTGGGGGCGCGGCTCGATCGTCGCTCCGGACGGCATGCCGTTCCCGGCGATGCCCCAGAACATCCCGCAGCAGGCGCTGCTCGCGGTGCGCATGTACGCGCAGCTCTCCGAGTTCGGCATGGGCGTGAAGATCGACGACGCGGACGTGCGCGTGCACCTGCTCGCGCGCACGATCTGGGCGAACCCCGCCGATGTCGCCGAGAAGCTCTCGGCGATCACCGCCGACGAGATCTTCAAGAACTCCGCCGCCCCGAAAGTGTCGGCGATCGCCGCCGCCGCGCCGACGTCGCCGTACGCCGCGGACCTCCGCGCCGGCCAGGCCGGCCTGATGGCGCCGCTCGTGGTGGTCGGCATGGCGAGCGCCGTCGCGATCCCCGCGTTCCTCGACTACACGCGGAAGGCCAAGAAATCCGAGGCCGAGATCCAGCTCAACCGGCTCGGCAAGTACGCGCGGATCGCGTACGACACCAACGCCGCGTTCCCGGTCGGCGAGGCGCAGACCCCGATGGCGTCGTGCTGCGAGTTCCCCACCCGGCGGTGCGCGCCCGACCCGGCGGTG
>JAPLLF010000677.1 GCA_026387715.1 Pseudomonadota bacterium | reverse complement strand
AGGATCTGGACGGCCACACGCACGTCCTGCCGGGCCACGACTACGCGCCCATGCCGACGGCCACGGTCTCCCACGTGACCTTGACGGGGCGCTGGTCGATCACCAGATCGATCGACGACGCGACCTCGCCCGCGATCTTGGACCCGAACGCCGCCGCCTCCGCGTCGGAGATCGTGCGGTCGTGGTTCGCGTCGATCGCCGGGCGCATGCCCGCGCCCGGGACCTCGCCGAAGAACACCGTGTACGCCAGCCGTAGCCGATCGCCCTGCGGGGTGAGCTTGAGGTAGCGGTTGTTGTCGTCGACCGAGGGGGCCACGTGCGCGGTCGCCAGGCGCGCCGCGAGGCCGACGGCCGTGACGGCGAGCACGAGGCGCCAGCGCATGCGCCGACTCTACCCTCGTTCGGCGGTTCCCGATTGACCCGCGAATCGGCCTCGTGGTTAGGTCCGCCCCGATGAAGGCCCCCACCGGTTATCTCCGCTCCGCGCTGTACGGCGCCGTCGTCCTCGGCTTCGGGTGCTCCGGCGACGACGTCGGCGGGCCGCTGTTCCCCGACAAGCCCGAGTGCGACGGGGCCGCGATCGTCGCGTACATGGGCGCGAACCCCAACGCGATCTCCAAGCTCGAGATCGGCAAGGCCGAGGACGGCTTCGATCTCGACGGCGACGGCAAGCCCGACAACAAGCTGGCGGCGGCCGGCAGCATCGCCAAGGGCTCGATCGACGCCTCGCTCGCGAAGTACGACATCGTGCTCCCGATCGAGTTCTTCGACGCGGCGACCGCCGTGGCCGACGAGTGCGTGAAGTTCGCGATCTACCTCGGCGCGTTCCCGCGGCCGGACGCCGACGGCGACGGCAAGCGGGCGCTCGTCGACGACTGCAACGACCACGACGCCGCCATCCCGGGCGCCGAGATCCCGGGCAACGGCAAGGACGACGACTGCGACGGCCTCGCCGACGAGAACCCCGACAGCAACGCGCCGTCGACGAGCGGCGCTGATGCCGACGGCGACGGCGTCACCATCGCCGCCGGCGACTGCGACGACACCAACATGGCCGTCCACAAGGGCGCGGTCGAGATCTGCGGCGACGGCCTCGACAACGACTGCGACGGCGTCGCCGATCGCACGAAGAACTCGACGATCTGCGGGCCGTTCGACCCCGCCGCCGAGATCCCGCTCGATCCGCTGTCGTTCGAGAACGGTCAGCCGGTCATCGCGTTCGACAACGGCACGATCAAGGCCGACAAGGACGGCGTGCTCCAGCTCGAGGCCGGCCCGTCGGTGTTCGGCCTCTCGATCCCGGTGGTCTCCGACGTCAGCCTGACCCTCAAGATCACGGGCGCGACGATCAGGGGCACGATCGTCCCCGACGGCAGCAAGTACGCGATCAAGAACGGCCGGCTCGGCGGCATCCTCGACGCCAAGACCGCCGACACGATCCGCGGCCTCACGGTCGACCAGATCGGCCTGACGCCGGAGAACTCGCTGCTCGACGCGACGTTCGCCAACATCCTCGGCCCGCTCCTCGCGCTGCCGAAGGCCAAGGCGTCGGTCGTCGCGAAGTACCCGGGCTGCCGCACGCCCGACATCGACGTCGATCGCGACGGGCTCGAGTCGTTCTGCGAGTCCGACGACTCGCGGCCCAACCGCTTCGTCGACGTGTGCATCGACGGCGACGGCACCGAGGTCCGCGACATGGACGCCGGCGGCGGCGTCACCGTCCAGTGCACCGAGGCGCAGAAGGCCGGCAAGGACCGCTTCGTCGACGGCATCTCGGTCGAGCTGAACTTCGAGACGTCTCCGATCGCGAAGATCAAGCCGGCTCCGTGAGCTGGGCCCCCGCGACGTCATGCTGATCC